>NZ_CAUQNQ010000024.1:0-21605 GCF_963519265.1 uncultured Gemella sp.
GTGGATTATTCCGTGTAACTGTAGACAAAGACACTAACTTAATTCTTGGAGCTACACTATTCGGTAAAAACTCAGAAGAAATTATAAACTTAATTAAAATGGCAATTGATAACAAAATTCCATACACTTATATCAGAGATCAAATCTTCACTCACCCAACAATGGCTGAGAACCTAAACGATTTATTCAAATTAATCTAATAACTGTAAAAGGCTTAAAATCTCAATAATAATTTGAGGTTTTAAGCTTTTTTTTGTTTATTTCAATAGAATTGCTACTCCGTACTTTCATAAAATTTTCAAATAATTAAAAAAATATGTCTATTCCCCTTTACAAATCAAGGCTTTTCTTGTATAATGTACACATGTCTTTTTAAAAAATACAATAAATGAAAAAGGAGATCGGACAATGAGTTTATATAAAAGAATTCCATTAATAGCAAAACTTATTATCGCTGTAACATTAGGGATAGTTTTAGGAAGTACTCTACCAACGTCAATTATTAGAGTTTTCGTAACATTCTCGTCTATTTTCAGCTCATTCTTAGGATTTACAATTCCTCTTATTATCGTAGGATTTATCGTACCAGGTATCAGCCAAGTGTCAAACAACGCTGGTAAATTACTTGGATTATCAACAGGGGTTGCTTATATTTCTACAATTATCGCAGGAACATTCGCATTCCTATCAGCTCAAGCAGTATTACCAAGTATACTAGCTAACGCTACATTACAATCATTCAAAAATCCAGAGGATTTATTATTAAAACCTTTCATCGAGTTTAAAATGGCTCCGATTTTTGATGTTACTACAGCGCTTATTATCTCATTCATCTTAGGAATCGGGATTTCAGCAACTCAATCAGAAGGACTTAAACAAGGATTCGCAGATTTCGGAGAAATTATTGAAAAATTACTTGCTACAGTAATTATTCCACTCCTTCCATTCTACATCCTAGGTGTATTCATGAACATCACAGCTTCTGGTGAAGTATTCAAGATTTTAAAAATCTTCGCTATGGTATTCGTAATTATCATTATTATGCACGTAATAATCATTATTATCCAATACTTCGTAGCTGGAACAGTTAACGGTAGAAATCCATTCAAGATGCTTGTAAACATCTTACCTGCATACATGACAGCAATCGGTACTCAATCATCAGCTGCTACTATTCCAGTGACACTGAAAAGTACTAAAAAAATGGGTGTTGATAAAAATATCGCAAACTTCACTATTCCATTATTTGCGACTATCCACTTATCAGGAAGTACAATTACATTAACTACATGTGCATCTGCAGTATTCTGGTTACAAAACGGTGCTGCATTCCCATCAGCTGCAGTAATGATTAAATTCATCTTATTACTTGGAGTAACAATGGTAGCTGCTCCTGGTGTCCCTGGTGGAGGAGTTATGGCCGCTCTTGGATTATTACAATCAGTTCTTGGTTTCAACGAAATCATGTTATCTCTAATGATCGCATTATATATCACTCAAGATAGCTTTGGAACTGCATGTAACATTTCTGGAGACGGAGCTTTATCAGCAATCGTTGATAAACTAAACAAACTATTCTTCAAAAAAGACGCAGAACAAAATGCATAAAAAACAATCCCACAAACATAGGTTTGTGGGATTTTTCATATTCAATTAATTAGAGACGTCTCGTACCACAATCAAAAGAACAAGTGTCTATAGGATCTACTTTACTAAAAAGAAATAACTGTTCTTTATAATTTTGAAGATTTTTTGCTATACAATTTCATCTACTGTTTATAGTAGCTGCAGTAAAACATATAGTTTTACTTAGAAAGGGAGTGACTCAAAAATCATGATTTCGTAGAAATGAGATTTTGTCGAGTCACCCCCGCAAAGTTTATTAGATATCTAAAGAGCTTTTAAAAAGCGAATTTAGATATCAATAAACCACTGCGTCTATGAGTTATAATAGACATTTTTTAAAATTTAGAACTTTTGAATCAACCATTTTATCCGGAAAGTCCTTTTGCAATGCAAAAGAATTAAAGGCGTCTAAAGCTACATTAAAACAGTAGGTTATCGAATAATACTTAACAAAAAGCGACTCTTTTAACTTAATTCAGAGCCACTTCCTTTATTCTATTTCAATTTATATCTTAGTTTTACCGGGTTATGATCACTATATCTATACTCTTGATTTAACGTCTCTACTTCAAGTACTTCTATATTATCACTAGCAATATATCCATCGATAATAAAGCCATAAGTACCTTCACTATCTTTCACATAAGGTTTATTATTAAGTCTCGCTGAATTTTTACTTTCATCATACACTAAGTTAAATCCTGCAGGTAACATACTCTTATCTAAATTCTCAGCACGCCATAATTCTTTTGGAACAACGTTAATTTCATCTTGTGTTAAAGTTTTTAACGACTGATTAAAATCCGCTCCAACAAGGATATAATTACCTTTTTTATACTCATAATCAATAAATTCAAGAAGTTGTTTCATCTGAGCTTTTTTTCCAGAATTACCTTTATCATAAGCATCCAAGTGAGCATTTATCAATACTAGGTGTTTATCACTATTTTCTACTTTTGTATAAATAACAGAAAATCCACGTTTTAAATTAGCTAGTCTCTCTGGGAATGTGAATGGAATCGCCATTTGGAATCTTCTTGCGCTCTCCACGTTGAAACTAGTCGCAGTATAGATACCACTCTTAACCTTCCCTAACGGCGGTACTGGATAAGGTACATATCTAACCTTGAAATTATATGCTAAAATACTATTTAAGCCAAGTATTTCATCGAATTTAGTAACCTGGTTGATATTGTAGCTACGTTTTGAATCTTCATCTATCTCTTGAATAAAATTGACATTAGCTTTTTCGTTTTTAACAATCTCTGTAATATTCTTTAGATTTTCTTCAACATGAGCTTTATCAAGTGGTAGAACCATCTTTCCACCATCCATAAAGAAGTCTTCATCTTTATCAAGACCAGCATAACCTATATTCCAGTTAAGAGCTGTGTACTCTGTTCCTACCTTAGCACTTTCTGATGTACCTTGTTTAGTTACCTTTAAACTCTCAACTCCGTTTGGACTATATTCTGTAGCCCATAAATATCCAACTAATCCTGCAAACCCTAAAATCCCCATAAGCAATAATCCTAATACTATCTTTAATATTTTTTTCATCTTTAACCTCATAAAAAATAGAAGGAGCAAGGAAATCTATTTATAAATCATGATTTTCAAGCTGCCCTCCACTAAATTTCATTATAAATTGTTTAATTACTCTTTTTGTCACGTAGTTGTGAAACTATAATACCTACAAAGACAATAAGCATACCTATTCCTTCTCTTATACCTATATGTTCACCAAGAATAAGCACTCCACCTATCGCAGCTACAACTGACTCTAAACTCAAGATTAGCGATGCTGTGTGTGGTGGAACATCTTTTTGTCCTACAATCTGTAAAGTATAACCTACCCCACTAGAAAGTACCCCTATCGCAAGTAACGGCCAAATAACGCTCATTATGTCCGCAAAAATTATTGTCTCTTTAAAAACAGCTAATACTAAGCTTAGTACAGATACTACGACTAATTGAACGATAGATAAGAACATTGAGTTAACTCTAACAGCTGAATAATCAATAACTATTATATGAATCCCGAATAGAACCGCACTGATTAAGACGATAATATCCCCCATCTCTAAAGCAAATTCTTCTTTTACCGATAAGAAATAAAAACCAATTACAGATAAAATTAATCCTATAATAAAGAATTTGTTAAGCTTATTACCTAAGAATACCCCGATAAATGGTACTATACAAATGTATAATACTGTAATAAATCCAGCTTTACCTGCAGTTGTCATCCCGATACCTATTTGCGAAATATACATTGCGAAAAATAATACTATTCCACAGATACCACCAAGTATCCACCTTTTATTTTTTGTTATTGGCTCTGCCAAAATCTTGGGGTCTTGACTTCTATACAAACTTGGAATCAGAAGTGCCACAGCACCAAGAAATACTACTGCGATTACTGATCTTATACCTACAACTGTAAGAGGTCCAAGAACCTTACTCGCAATATTTTGCCAGATAAAAGCCAATCCCCAAATAATCGTAACAATTATTAACAATAACTCTGAAATAAATTTTCTCATTAATACACCTTTCCTATAAATTTTTATAAATTTTAAAATTCTAAAAGTATTCCCTATCATAGCGATAAATACAATATACTTTTATAATTTTATACGTTATTTACAAAAAATTCAACTGTTAGCTATCACATACGACAACTAATATTTTCTGTTAATCCTCAAAGTAAGGAAGTGACTCAACAATCGCGATTTCATAGAAATAAGATTTTGTTGAATCACTTTACACTGTGATTTACTAGATATCTAAATGCTTTTTTAAAACGAATTTAGATATCTATACACCACTGCGTATATAGGTTCTCATATAAAAATATAGATCTTTTTGGGTACCTTAACCTGAAACTAATTTTCAACTGAAACTCAGGTTTGAAATTTTCCAATGATTTTATTAAACATTTTAAATATTTCCTAAGAAATACTAATAACCTAAAAAACGACATAGACAACCAAAGTTATCTATGTCGCATTTTAATTTTTATTATTTAGCACCTTCGTTAGCTGTTAACTCAATGTCATAAAGTTTGAATTGGTTTTTCTTAGCTTTAGCTAAATCGTATGATTTAACACGTTTGTTGAAGAATGTGATACTTGTATCCCAGCTTAATGGGAAGAATGGTAATTCTTCAGCTACTTCTGTGTCAAATTTGTTGTAAGCTGCTTTTAATTTAGCTTCGTCGAACATATCTGCTGATCCTTGAGCTTTGAAGCTGTTTTCGAATGCTTCAGTAGTGTAGCGGTATAAGTTTAATGGAGCTTTTTTACCTAGTAACTCTTGACGGTTAGGGTTTGTTCCAAATTGCCATGCAGCTTGGAAGATATCGATTGATGGATCGTCTGCTTGTACACGTTGAGAGAAGTCTTTTGGAGACATAAGTTTTCCATCTACTAATTTAACATCTAATCCTACTTCTTTCCAAGATTTAACGAATACGTCAGCTAATGCTTGGTCATATTCAGCACCTGTGTTACGGATTGCGAAGTTGAATGAAAGTTTATTTCCGTTTTTGTCTTCACGTAGTCCGTCACCATCTTTATCTTTATATCCTGCATCATCTAATAATTTTTTAGCTTTTTCTACATCTTTTTTAGCTGCAGTCGCATTTTCGTTTACTAATTTACCTACAGCTGCCGGGTACATACCAGATCCAGTTGGAGTGAAACGTAATCCTTTGAAGATTTTTTCATTGATTTGGTCACGGTCAACTGCATATAGGAATGCTTGACGTAAGTTTTTGTCAGCTAATTTAGAGTTAGGATCAACTACGTTTTCTCCCTTAGCTTTGTCGAATTTACCTAGTTTAAATCCAACATATGACATGTAACGAGAAGCTTCTCCTAAGAATGTTCCGTTCTTGATATCTTTAGCTCCTTCGTAAACACTTGGAGTAACGCTATCGATATAGTCAACTTCTCCATTTTTGATTACTTGGCTTGCTTGAGCTGGAGCTACTGTTTTGAACTCGATTTTTTTAAGTTTCATCTTATCTTTATTGTAGTAGTGAGGGTTTTGTTCTGCAAGAACACTTTCTCCATTTACTACTTTAGTGATGTAGTAAGGACCATATGATAATGGTTTTTTGTTTAAGTCTGCTTCAGCAAATTTAGCGAAGTCTTTAGAGGCTTCTTCAACTTGTTTAGCGTTTAAAAAGTCAGTAACTAAACCTTGACCCCATAGTAATGCTGGACGTACTTCTGTGTACTTAAGTACTACTGTTTTGTCATCTTTAACTTGAAGACCTGAGATAGTTTTTGCTTTTCCAGCATGGTATTCTTTCATACCTTCGATTAATTCAAATGATTCGTTGTAACGAGTGTTTGTAGTGAATTTAGGGTTACCCATAAGTTCGTATGTAGCTACGATATCTTTTGATGTGAATGCTTCACCGTTACTCCATTTAGCACCGTCGTGGATAGTTAATGTAACTTCTTTTTTCTCACGATCTAAGTGGAATTTAACCGCTGCATCAGCATCATCTTGGACAACACGTCCCTCTTCATCAGCAGGGAATGTTCCACCCATAACTGCTTGGTTTACGTATTGATCTTCTGCTTTATCAGAGAATACTGGGTTCCAAAGACCTGTTAATGGCTGAGCTGATAAGATACCATATTTTAATGTAGCACCATCTACAGCTGATCCACCGTTATCAAAACTTGTTTTAAATTCTACTTTTGCTTTAGGAGCGTTTTTGCTTCCAGAGTTACTTGATGTTGAACATCCAGCTAAAATTACTGAAAGAGCCATCGCTGAACTAAATACTTTTAGAAACTTATTCTTTTTCATTTTATTTCCTCCATGATATATAAAAACTTATTTTCAATTATTTATGAAATAAGTTTAACATTATTTTAAAAATAAGTCAAGCAAATTTTCAGAAAATAATAAAAAAATAACAAAATTCTTTTTTGAAATTTCTGTTCGTTTCTTTAAAAACATAAATTTAATATCAATAAACTATCTTATAAATTATTATTTATAAAACGCACATATCTTTTACTTTACTTACATATCAAGGATATTCAGCATCCATAAACTAATTATTCTTTTCAAAATTTTGTCAAATTGACATATTTATTTTCTTATATAAAAAAGGACTACTCAAATTGTTTCTTGAGTAATCCTTATAAACTTAATATAAACTTTTTAAATTATCCTTTAGCACTATCCTTATTAGTAAGCTCTAATGCATATAGTTTTTGTTCACCATAAGCGTATTTTTTAACATCGAAGTTTTTGATACGTTTATTTACCCATGTGATATCTGTACTCCAGCTAAATGGTAACCAAGCAGCCTCTTCTGCAAAGTCTTTATCGAATTTCTTGTATGCTTCTTTTCGCTTAGCATCATCTAACATTTCTTTAGAGTTGATTGTTTCTAAATCTTTTTTAAGCACATCACTCATATATCTTTGATAGTTAACTTTAGCTTTATCGCTTAATAAACGTGCTGGGTTCGGATTCGTACCTAAGCTCCACGCCCCTTGGAATAAATCGATAGACGGATCGTCACTTGTTACACGTTGTGTCCAATCTTTTGATGACATTAGTTTTCCATCAGCTAGTTTTACATCTAGCCCTACTTCTTTCCATGATTTAATGAATGCATCAGCAAGAGTTTGATCATAGTCTTGACCTGTATTACGGATGGCGAAGTTAAATGTTAATTTTTTACCATCTTTATCCTCTCTTAATCCATCTCCGTCAACGTCTTTAAGTCCCGCTTCATCAAGAAGTTTTTTCGCTTTTTCTACATCTTTTTTGTATTTGAATCCATCTTTATCGTAATAATCTTCTGAACGTGTTGGGTAAATACCTGAGTTTGTAGGTGTGAAACGAAGTCCTTTGTAGATTTTTTCATTTAACTGATCCCAGTCTACCGCATAACCGAATGCTTGACGTACACGTTTATCCGCTGCTTTTGCGTTTGGATTTACTTTAACTTCATTTTTCTCTTTATCCCAAGTACCTAGCTTAAATCCTACATATGAAATATAGAAATCTGGTTGTCCTAGTAATGTTCCATTTGAGTAGTCTTTTACCGCGCTCCATACATTTGGAGTTACTTGTGACATGTAGTCAATTTCACCATTTTTAATTACAGAGCTTGCCTGAGCTGGCGCAACTACTTTGAATTGGATTTCTTTTACTTTTACATCATCTTTTTTGTAGTAATATGGATTTTGTTTAGCAAGTACACTCTCTCCATTTACTACTTTATCTAAGTAGTATGGACCGTAAGATAATGGTTTTGTATTTAATTCCGCTTCTACAAATTTGCTGAAGTCTTTTGATGCTGCAGCTACTTGATCTTTATTAAGGAATGTTGTTATGAAGCCACTTCCCCAAAGAAGAGCTGGTTTTACATCTTTATATTGAATAACTACTGTTTTATCATCTTTTTTAGTAAGACCTGAGATTTTTTCAGCTTTACCTTCGTGATAATCCTTTAATCCTTCTATTGTTTCAAATTCGCTCTTATAACGAATATTGTCTTTATACTTAGGGTTAGCCATAAGTTCGTATGTTGCGATAATATCGTCCGCAGCTACATCTTGATTATTACTCCATTTTAAATCTTTACGGATAGTAAGTGTTACCTGTTTTTTATCCTTATCTAAATGGAACTTAACAGGTGCGTCTTCATCATCCTCTTTTAATTTATATGAATGATCAAAAGCGAATGTGTGTGCCATAGTATCTTCCATTACTGCATTGTCTGTTGCTTGTAGGTGAAATACTGGGTTAAACATACCTGTTAGTGGATCAGCACTTAAGATACCAACTTTTAGCACAGAATCACTTACTGCACTTCCACCGTTATCAATAGATGTTTTAAATTCTACCGCAGGTTTCCCATCTTTTGATGATTTTGATGATGTTGAACATCCTGCAAGAATGATTGATAGTGCCATTGCTGAACTGAATACTTTTAAAAATTTATTTCTCTTCATTTTTCCTCCAATATAACTCTAGTTTGTTGATAATTAAAAATAACAAAATTTAAGACGAAGTATCCTTGCTACATTAAAGTACGATACTTCGCCTTAAATCTATGTAAAATAGTAGCTCTACATATTTTATTAAGAATATGAGTATGACTTAAAAATTATAATTTCAGAAAGATTGATTTTATAAAGCCATCCCATCAAAGTTTAATAATATCTAAAAAACTTTTTAAAAGTAAATTTAGATATTACTAAACTCCTGCGTCTATGAGTTCTCATATAAACTTTTTTAAAATTTAATATTTTGGGTTATCCCCTCGTTAATTAATTCTCTATTTAAAAAGTTATATCTATTTTTTAATTAATATTTCTATAATATAAACTGTATATTTATATTTTCAAAGTTGAGAGGGCTTCAATCAAAATATTCTATGAAATTCTAATTTTCCATCCCTCTCAAAATTAATTGAAAATAAAATGAAATATAAGTTTATTAGGGGGAAATTCAACTAAGTGCCCTTAGCCAAATCTCATTCCTAAACTAAATTAATTTTTTGCTGGTGCATCAGCTGTTAACTCTAAACTGTAAACATTTTGTTCACCAGTTTTTAGTTTCGCTAAATCAAGTGTTTTAACACGTTTGTTAACCCATGTCATTTGTTGTTGCCAGCTGAATGGTAACCAAGCAGCTTCTTCTCTGAATTGTTTATCGAATTTTTGATATGCTTCTTTAAGTTTAGCATCATCAAACATATCACTACTTCCCATTGCATCTAATGATTTTTGTAGTTCTTCAGTTGTGTAACGTTGTAAGTTAAGTGGTGAAGTTTTTCCTACTAATCCACTTGGGTCAGGGTTACTTCCTAATCCCCAAGCTCCTTGGAAGATGTCGATTCCTGGATCATCTGCTTGTACACGTTGAGACCAGTCTTTAGATGACATAAGTTTTCCATCTACTAATTTAACATCTAATCCTACTTCTTTCCAAGATTTAACGAATGTATCAGCTAATGTTTGGTCGAAATCTTGACCTACGTTACGGATAGCGAAGTTGAATGTAAGTTTTTTACCGTTTTTATCTTCTCTTAATCCGTCTCCGTCAGTATCTTTAAGTCCTGCTTCATCAAGAAGTTTTTTCGCTTTTTCTACGTTCTTAGTATATTTTTCACCGTCTTTGTTGTGGAACATTTTAACGATTGGTGGATAGAATCCAGAACCAGTTGGTGTGAAACGTAATCCTTTATAGATTTTTTCATTGATTTGATCCCAGTCTACTGCATATCCAAATGCTTGACGCACTCGTTTATCTGCAGCTTTTGCGTTTGGATCTACTTCTACTTCACCTTTTTCTTTGTTGAATTTACCTAGTTTGAATCCAACATAAGAGATATAGTAATCAGATTCTCCTAAGATTGTTCCGTTCTTAGCGTCTTTAGTACCATCCCAGATACCTGTAGTTAAACTATCCATTAAGTCTACATCACCGTTTTTAAGAACAGCACTTGCTTGAGCTGGTGATACTACTTTGAATTGGATTTCTGGAATTTTCACTTCAGATTTTTTGTAGTAATAGGGGTTAGCTTTCGCTAATACACTTTCCCCGTTTACTACTTTATCTAAATAATATGGTCCATAAGATAATGGTTTTTTGTTTAAGTCTGCTTCAACAAATTTAGTGAAGTCTTTTGATGCAGCTTCTACTTGAGCCTTGTTTAAGAATTCTCCGATGAATCCATTACCCCATAATAATGATGGCTTAATTTCTTTGTACTTAAGTACTACTGTCTTGTCGTCTTTTTTAACTACACCAGAGATGTTTTTAGCTTTTCCATCATGGTACTCTTTCATACCTTCGATTACTTCGTATTCATCACTGTAACGAACGTTTTCTGTATACTTAGGATTCCCCATAAGTTCATAAGTCGCAACGATATCATCTGCTTTTACATCTTCTCCATTACTCCACTTAAGATCCTTATGGATAGTTAATGTAACTTCTTTTTTGTCACGATCTACGTGGAACATAACCGGTGCTTCTTTATCATCTTGTTTTTGACGGTTTGCATCGTCAAGTGGGAACGCTCCTGCCATTGTATATTTCATTACATCATAATCTGTTGATTGTAAATAAAATACTGGGTTAAACATCCCTGTTAGTGGATCTGCAGAAGCAATACCAATTTTAAGTTGTTGGCCACTAAGTGCATTTCCACCATTGTCTACAGCTGTCTTGAACTCGACAGCAGCTTTGCTTCCTTTAGAATTGTTACTTGCGCTTGAGCATCCTGCAAGTAACATTGTGAGAGCCATAGCTGAACTAACTACCTTTAACATTTTTTTCTTTTCCATTATCTTATCCTCCATGCTGTATTACATACAGCCTTTCTTTAAAATATTTATTTTTAGCAATTATAACAAAAAATCTCATACTAGTCAAGTAATTGTCAGAAAATTTTACAATGTTTTTTTAATTTTCACTGAAATAAGATTTTATATTTACCAGAAATCTAAATCTAACACTTGAAATTTATGTAGTAACACACGAAATTTAAGTTTATTTTACTATGATAATCAAGATTTTTATTTTCAAACTTATTTATTTAACATCTTTTAAATTATAATTCTATAACAATGAAATTGGATATTATTTGTAAATAATATTTTATAAATAATAATGATCACCCCTGAAAAGGGGTGGTTTTCTCTGTGGGTATAACTAACACGCACCTCAAGGCGCTGGCTTTCACATTCGTTCAAGCCCTATTGTATTTTGACGCCCGCTACCCGTTAAACGGGTTTATCTATTTTTTCTTATTTCCAAATGGATTTGTATATTCTTTTGTTGTCAGTTTGTCTATTGCAATGTCATGCGATTCTTGTTCTCTGATATATTTTCTTATTGTACTTTCATTTAATCCTACAGTATTTACATAATATCCTTCTGCCCAAAACTTTCTATTTCCATACTTATATTTCAAGTTTGAGTGCATATCAAATATCATCAGTGAACTTTTCCCTTTCAGATATCCCATAAAACTTGATACACTATATTTTGGCGGTATTGATAGCAGCAAATGTATATGATCTGGCATTATATGTCCTTCTATTATTTCCACTCCTTTATACTTACATAACCTTTTTATTATATCTACTATATCTCGTTTATATTGATTAAATTCTATTTTTCGTCTATACTTAGGTGTAAATACAATATGGTATTTACATAACCACTTTGTATGCGATAAACTATTATGTTTATTTGCCATAATTAAAATCATCCTTTCTTTTTTTGAGCTTGAACTACTCTTATTTTATCAAGAAAGGATGATTTTTCAATTGTTTAACCCTTGTCTCTCACCCGCATAGCGGGTGGTTTTTTGTTTCGGAGACTTCACCTCCTCAACTGACTAAAGTCATTAATAATAAAGGTCATGTAGAAAATCTCTACATGACCTTTAAAATTATAATCTTTGTCTAGCATCTAAACTACGTCTTAATGCTCCACCGATAGAGTTGATACATAATACAATAATTAAGATCGCAAGGGCTGCTGGCAGCCAGATGTACATTTTGTTAATAAGTACGTCTGCATCTTTTGCATAAGATAACATAGTACCGATACTTGGTGTTCCTGCTGGAAGACCGAATCCAAGGTATGTTAAACCTACCTCGATACCCATATTAGCCGCTAATGATAGCGTAGCTTCTACGATAATGATAGAACTAATGTTAGGTAAGATTCCTTGTAACATGATTTTCCAATCAGGTGTTCCCATTGTTTTTGAAGCTAATACGTAATCACGACGTGATTCTGATAAAGCTTTACTACGTACTAAACGAGTAGAACTCATCCACGCGAATGCTGATAAAATCAAGATGAACAGTACTAGACCGTAATCACGTTTGATACTTACGAATACGATAATTACCATTAAAGTTGGGATAATTACCATAAAGTCTACTAAACGCATCACAATATTATCGACACGTCCACCGTAATATGCAATAACTAAACCTACAGCAGTACCAAATCCGATAGTTATAACCGTTACTGCTACTGCGATAAGAATTGAGTTAAGCATTCCCATCATTAACCATCCAAAAACTGAGTGACCACCTACGTCTGTACCTAATAAGAATCCGTCCTCACCAGGTTTTAAGAAAATATTTAATAAATCTACATCAAAGTAAGTGCTATATACACCACTGACACGGATATAAATATTGAAAAGTACTACAAACACTAAAATTGCACTTAGTGTAACCAGGGCTGTAAGCGCCCCTTTGTCTTTTTTAAACTCACGAGCTACAACTGAAAACCCAGAAGGAGTTTTAGTTATAACTTTTTCTTCTTTTGCTTTTGTCATTGTTCAACTTCCTCCTAGTCCAATTTAATACGTGGGTCTACAATCGCCATAATAATATCACTTAATGTACTACCAAGCAGTGTTAAGAATCCAGAGAATAACATTAATGTTGTAACAACACTATAGTCTCTATCTTGAATACTTTGGTAGAACAGTTGCCCCATTCCTGGGTAACCGAAGATTGTTTCTACGAAGATACCACCACTGAATAATCCAGTAATAGAGAATCCGAAGAAGGCTGCGATTGGTAAAATAGAGTTTCTGAAGATATGTCCTGAGTAAACTTTTTTAACTGGTACACCTTTAGAACGAGCTGTTTTTACATAATCACTTTGTTTCGCATCGATAACTTCATTACGTAAATATTGAACAGTCGATACTGTTGATAATAACGCTAAACAGATACCTGGTAAAACTAAGTGTTGCAGTTTATTGATATAGTATGAAAATGTTCCTGGATCAAGGTTAACATCTACAGATCCACTTGTTGGGAACCATCCTAGACCGAAACCGAATACAGCAATCATAAATAAGTATAATACGAATGATGGAATCGCTAAGAAGAAGAAGTTATAAAAGTTTACGAACTTATCGAATTTAGAACCGTTATAACGCCCTGCATACATCCCCATAGGAATTGCGATTGCATACATAATTACCGCTGTAAATAATGACAGGTTAAATGTATTAAAAATTCTTTCTCCAAGAAGAGTTCCTACTGACTTACCAGTAGTGTAACTTAGTCCGAAATCCCCATGGACAAAGTTATTCAACCAATATAGGTATTGATGGTACCAAGGCTCATAAAATCCACTCGCTTGACGAATAGCTTCAATTTGCTCTTGAGAAATTTTTGGGTTTTCTGCTAAACCACTGAATGGGTCCCCAGGCATAAGTTTAGCTAGACCAAACACTAGTACACTAAGGATGAATAACTGTGGTATCATTACTAAAAATCGTTTTAAAACTACTTTCCACATTACACTTCTCCTCCTTTCATTGCTACATAGTGTGTTTCTGTTAATTTCTTAAGTGGATATACTCTTCCATCTTTATCGAAGTAATCGTTATAATGTTTTTGATATTCTTCTTCAACAGCTTTTCTTATTTCTTTTACTTCTTTAGCTTTGTCTAAGTTAGTACTTGGAATAGCCGCAATAAGACGTTTTGTATAAATGTGTTGTGGATTATTGTAAATATCTTCACGTGTTCCACGCTCTACGATTCGACCACGGTACATGATATAAATATAATCACACATGTGTTTAACAACCCCAAGGTCATGAGAAATGAATAGATAACTTATATTAAAGTCTTTTTGAATCTTCTTCATGAAGTTTAAAACCTGTGCTTGAACCGAAAGGTCAAGAGCTGACACTGGTTCGTCAGCTACGATTAGACGAGGACTACATGCAATCGCACGCGCAACCCCGATACGTTGACGTTGTCCACCTGAGAATTCAAATGGATATTTGTACATAGCTTCTTCACCCATACCAACGATGTTTAGAAGTTCTAACACACGTTTTTTAGTATCTTCTTCAGATAAGCTATCAAAGTTACTAATTGGCTCTGCGATAATATCTATAATACGCTTCTTAGGATTTAAACTAGACATTGCATCTTGGAAAATCATTTGAACATCGCGATTATATTTTAGTTTTTTACGAGCTGCTTTCTTAGTAACATCTTCTTCTTTATAGATAATTTGTCCATCAGTTGCTTTTTCTAAACCTAAAACAACTTTACCTACAGTAGTTTTTCCACTACCACTTTCTCCTATTAACCCATACGTTTTCCCAGCTTCAATCTCAATATCAACACCATCTACCGCGTAAACATGGTCTTTAATTGTATTGAAAAATCCACCACGAATAGGATAATGCACTTTTAGATTTTCAACTTTAAGCATTGTTTTCCTCCCCTTCAAATTCAAAGTTTCTGTAACATGTACAACGTACATGGTGTCCTTCTTCTACTTCATGTAGAGTCGGATTATGTTCGTGATGTTCGTCTTTAAGCCAAGGAATACGATCAGCAAAACGACATCCTTGTCTATCTAAAGTTTTTAAAGATGGAACCATCCCTTGAATAACGTAAAGTTCATCACTAGCGTCTTCATCATCAAGTTGAGGAATACTACGTAATAAACTACGTGTGTAAGGGTGCTGAGGATTTTTAAAGATTTGCTCCGCAGTTCCAATCTCTACCACCTCACCAGCATATAATACAGCCACTCTATCCGCCATTTCAGCAACTACCCCAAGGTCATGCGTAATCAGGATAATTCCGGCTTGCATTTCTGATTGAAGCCCTTTAACAAGGTCTAAGATTTGCGCCTGGATTGTAACATCTAGAGCTGTTGTTGGTTCGTCCGCGATAAGAACACTTGGTTTACAACTCATCGCCATCGCTATCATTACACGTTGACGCATACCACCAGATAATTCATGTGGATACTGTTTTGCACAACGTTCAGGATTTGGAATACCAACTTGTGTTAATAATTCAATAACACGTTTTTGTCTTTCTTCTGCACTTAATTCAGTATGATAAATTAGAGCCTCTTCAATTTGTTTCCCAATTCTGTGTAGTGGGTTTAATGAAGAAAGCGGATCTTGGAATATCATCCCAATATCTTTTGTTCTAATTTTATTCATTTCATCTTCTGTTAAATCTAGTATGTTTTTCCCTTTGAAAATAATTTCTCCAGTAGACTTCGTTAGATTTTCATTGTGAAGACGCATTATTGTTGTCGCTAATGTCGACTTACCACAACCACTTTCTCCAACGATAGCCAAAACTTCGTTTTTATAAAGGTCTAAACTAACTTTATCAACAGCGTTAAAATAATCATCTTTGATTCTAAATGCTGTCTCTAGATTTTTAATCTCTAATAGTTTTTCCATTCGCCTATCTCCTTCCAATAACATTACTCAATAAATTAATACAATTTTAAACTTTATTTCATTTATTTTCTTTTTTATCTTATTTTATTATAAATCATAACTTATTTTGTTATCTGTAACTTTTTTCATTAATCATAACTTTTTAAAAAACTACATAATACTATATTATAAAATTTTTAGAAAAAAAGCAATAAAAAAATAAAAATTTGGCACTAAAAAACTAGAATTTTCTGAATATTTACAGAAAAGCCTCTCATTTTCATATAAAAATTATTCAATATAACAACTCATTTAATATAGTAGAAAAAAATAAGATCAACTTCTAAAGATAATTCTTTGAGGGACATTTTTTATAAGTTGACCTTATTTCTTATTATATTTCTATTATCTTAGTTGGAATTACTGGATCAGTATCCATTATAATTATTTTATCATTACAATCGATAGTTTTATCAGCTTCCAAAATACAATCTATATCCTTGTTCTTAAGCGTCATATCCGCTGCCATACGAGCTAATTCCTTCGTATTGTTTTGCTCACTTAGGTGGGCTAAGAAGACATTTCTCGTATTATCTCCTACTATTTTCGTTAAATAATTGGCAGAGTCTGTATTTGACAAGTGCCCCATATCTGATAGAATACGCTGTTTCGTCGTCCACGGATAAGGTCCACTAAGCAGAACATTCTCCTCATGATTACTCTCATAAACAATTGTATGAGAGTCCTTCACATAATCAATCATCTTGTCAGATACATATCCCGTATCCGTAAGAATACTAACCCTTTTTCCATCACACTCAAAAGTATAAAATTGCGGATTAATCGCATCATGACTAACTCCAAAACTATTAACTACCACATCATCAAAAATTTTACTTTCCTCTTTTTCAAAATGAAACTTAAGATCCGAGCTGATTTCACCACATTTCGTCATATTCTGCCAAGTAAGGGCATTGGCATATACAGGAATATTGTACTTTCTCGCTAGTACCCCTACTCCTTTAATATGGTCAATATGCTCATGTGTTACAAAAATTGCATTTATATCTTTAATATCTCGCTCAATTTTCGCTAAGTTCTCTACTACTTTTTTCCCAGTCAGTCCAGCATCTACTAAACATCTAAAATTATTGTGCTCTATATAGATACTATTTCCACTACTACTGCTGGCTAATACCGATAATTTCAAATTGCACCTCCATACCTGATTTTTTCACTTTTCTATTATATCACTTTTACAGCGGTTTAGGTAGAAAGAACTATCGCCTTGAACATTCCTAATCATCTCTTAATATATTTTAAGTAAACACTCCTTTAGAATCTTGTTACAATAGGCTACTCTTGTAAATTGTCAGAAAAATTTAAAAAATTACAAAAAAAGACTTGCATTCTAAAAAAATAATGTGTATAATGAATACAACAAAACGAGAAGGAGGAACTACAAATGAAACAAACAACAACTTTAAAATCTTGGCAAAACTGGCGTAGATAATGTTGTGTGTATGTTTTTATGACGTAGACGCAACTTTAGTGTACTCTAAAAAGTGTCTATGTCGGCTGTAGAAAAATCGTTTTAAATTTTGCAAAAGGGTCGTATAGAATTCTATACGGTCTTTTCTTTTTGGGGTAAAACAAAAAATTATACAAATCTTATAAACCATTCGAAAGGAAATAAACAATTATGACAAACTTAGAAAATAACTTAAACAACTTAAAAGGATACTTTGGAGAATTTGGGGGAAGCTTCGTACCTGAAGTTGTACAAAAAGCTCTTGATGAACTAGAAGCAGCTTATGATAAATACAAAGATGATGAAGAATTTTTAGCAGAATATGCTCATTACTTAAAAGATTACTCAGGACGTGAAACTCCACTATACTTCGCTGAGACTTTTACAAACCACCTTGGGGGAGCAAAAATCTACCTTAAACGTGAAGATTTGAACCACCTTGGAGCACACAAACTAAACAATGTTATCGGACAAATCTTACTTGCAAAACGTATGGGTAAAAAGAAAGTTATCGCTGAAACTGGAGCAGGTCAACACGGTGTAGCTACAGCTGCTGCCGCTGCGAAATTCGGTATGGAATGCGAAATCTACATGGGAGCTCTTGATGTAGAAAGACAAAGATTAAATGTATTTAGAATGGAAATGCTTGGAGCAAAAGTTCACGCAGCTCAAGAAGGAGAAAAAACTCTTAAAGAGGCTGTTGACGCTGCATTCAAAGCATGGATTGAAAATATCGACGATACTTTCTACGTACTAGGATCTGCAGTAGGACCTCACCCATATCCTACTATTGTAAAAGACTTCCAAAAAGTTATCAGCCAAGAAGCAAAACGTCAAATCCTAGAAAAAGAAGGTCGTCTACCTGACTTAGTAGTAGCTTGTGTAGGTGGTGGGTCTAACGCAATAGGAGCTTTTGCTGAGTTCATCCCTCATGAAGAAGTAGCATTACTAGGAGTTGAAGCCGCTGGACGTGGTCTTGATACAGATCGTCACGCAGCAACACTAACACTTGGTACTGTCGGTGTTGTTGATGGTATGAAAACTTACGCATTATTCAATGAAGATGGTTCAGTAAAACCTGTTTACTCAATCTCTCCAGGATTAGACTACCCTGGTATTGGACCTGAGCACTCATTCCTAAAAGATGCAAAACGCGCTGAATACGTAAGTGCAACTGATGATGAAGCTGTTGATGCTTTACTTCTATTAACTAGAACAGAAGGAATTATCCCTGCAATCGAAAGTTCACACGCACTTGCAGAAGTAATCAAACGTGCTCCAAAACTGGATAAAGATAAAGTAATTATCGTTAACGTATCTGGACGTGGGGACAAAGACGTAGCCGCAATTGCAGACTACTTAGAAAATAGAAATAAATAACAACAAAACATCGCATACTAGCTTTTCTAATATGCGATGTTTTTTTCAAAAATTACACCTTTATAACATTAAATTTATAAGTAAAAATTACTATAATTAACAAGTTAAAAACACTGATATATCAACCCTTGTAAATAGTTGATTATCTATATTTAATTTGATATAATCAAAGTCGGAGAGAGAAGTTGGAGAGTGTAAAGCTTCCGGTATGGATGGTGGCTACTTTTCTATGGAAGGAGATGGTGCTTATGCTCATAAGTAACAGAATCTGGAAGAAAGGAGTAGCAAGTTGTCTGCGTTTGAAATTATACAAACTATTATAGGTGTAAATCTTTTGATTTCAACTGTAGTTGGTGTATGTATCTCAGCACTTAAAAGAGACAATAAAAAATAACCATCTTTATACTTTGACCGGTTAAGATGATTATTTTTTATAATTCTTAATTAGAGTCACCGTCTTTAAAACGGCTCTCTCTTTTATAGCTTTATTCTAACATAAAAAAATATATAACGCAATAAATAATATCAAAACATCGCATACTAGATTTTCTAATGTGCGATGTTTCTTTTTTATTATTTTTTAAATTTTTTGTGTAATTCTGTATAGAATAATAATCCTATTAACGTTAAAGCTATTCCTCCCATAGCTAATGATGTTTGTGAGATTAAAGTACTTACTAAAGTATAAACTCCACCAAGAATAGCTATTATAGGAACAATCGGATATAACGGAACTCTATATGGTCTTTCTAATTTTGGTTCTTTTTTACGTAGTATAATTACCGCAAGGAATGTTGCTGTGTAGAAGAACCACATTACGAATACTAATAGATCTGTTAACATATCAAAACTACCTGTTAACATCATTAAGAACGCTATTACTAAAAGTAATAATCCTGCATTGACAGGAACTGCTCCTTTATTTAACTTCGTCCATACATTTTTAAATGGAATCTGTTCACTTTTTGCCATTGCATAAGGAACACGAATCCCAGCCATTGAAAAACCGTTAATTGCTCCATATACACTAATAAGTATACCAATCGTAATAATTTTACCACCAATACCACCGAACAACTTAGCAGCTACTTCACTGGCTACAGTTTGATTACCTGCAACATGATCTAATGGTAAAGTCATAAGGTAAGCTACATTTATAAGTACATATACAACCATAACAACCGCAAGCCCTAGGAAAATCGCTCTTGGTAAATCTTTTTTAGGATTTTTTATCTCTCCTGCCATACTTCCTACGTTAGTCCACCCTTCATAGGCAAACATCGCAGCAAGCAAAGCTCCTCCTAGTCCACTAGCAAACGAAATATCTTTCCCCGCTTCTATAGGGAATAATTGCAACGGTTGTGAGTCAGTTTGAAATAATCCAAATGCAATAATTACTATTAATGGTATTAATTTACAAATAGTAGCTACAGTCTGAATCGTTCCTCCGATTTTCCCACCTAAAAAGTTTAGAAACATTAACGATGCTGCTGCAGCAATGGCTATAGGAAGATGCCAAGTCTTATCTAAGTTTAATAAATCTAAAACTTGTGTAGAGAAGATAACCGCAAGAGCCGCTATCATCGCAGGGAAATAAATCACCGACTGAGCCCATCCTAATAAGAATGCTGCAGTTTTCCCATAAGTTCTTTCTATCCAAACGACCATCCCACCAACTTCAGGAATAGATGCCGCAAGTTCCGCAACGGTAAGACCGGCACAGATAGTAATAATACCAGCAAGAACCCATGCTAGTAATCCTAGACTCATCGTCCCTGTAGTTTTATAAATAACAGCAGCTTTAAAAAATACACCTGCTCCTATTACTGAGCCTATTACCGTCATAAAAGCCGGCATAAAGCCTATCGTCCTTTTTAGTTCATTCATTAAATAATCTCCTTATTTTACAGATTTTTTATACCTAATTATAACCTTTTATACACTAAAAAGAAAAAAGAAAAGACTCAAAATTTGAATTTTTTGAATCTTACTTCTAGTTCATTAAAAATAACACTTTTCTAAATATATAATTAAATTTTATATATTTATATTTTATTTATTTTGTATACGATAATTATTTCCATATATAATTGTCATTTTTATATAATTTTTACTATTATTAACTATATTAAAATAATAATATTAATTCCTTAAAATCATTGATAATCACTAATTAATCTGATATAATCAAAAATGGAGGGTGAAGTTAGAGATAGAAATATCTTGTTAAAGATGGCGACTACAACTTTACGAAAGGGGATGATGCTTATGCTCATAAGTATCACAATCTTGAAGAAAGGAGTAGACTTTTGTCAGTATTTGAAGCATTACAGCTAATGATTAATTTCTCTGGACTTATTGTCGCAATATTAGCATTAGTTGTATCTATAATCGTACTTAAAGACAAAAAATAACCATCTTTATACTTTGACACTTTAAGATAGTTTTTTTTAAAACTATTTTTCTTGAGTCGCCGTCTTTTAAGTTAGTCGTTTATTTTTCAAAGTCAAAGACTGAAGAAAAATATTACGAATAATTTATACTACGACTACTATAATTTCTACGAACGCAGTGAGTTAAGAAATTATTAGTAAAGTCAGTGCAAACGGCTCTCTCTTTATGATTTTATTTTAACATAAATATAAAATAAGTGCAATGAATAAATAATACTACAACTAATTTTATGAATAGTCATCTTAGATACACAAAACACACCACATACTAGATAATCTAATATGTGGTGTTATTATATTTTATATTTTCTACTTCCCAAATAATAATTTGAAGAAGTTTAATTTTTGACCATATCTTAATGTTGCTA
>NZ_CAUQNQ010000025.1:0-20574 GCF_963519265.1 uncultured Gemella sp.
CTAGGGACGAAATAATTTCCGCGGGTCCACCCTGATTAGTAAAAACTCAACTTTATCAATATTAAGTTGTATTTAATGCCAATATTGTTGCTGAACTTTCACCATCATCAGCTCGCTTACTTATATTTTATTCTAACATTAATATTAAAAAGTTTCAAGAGAAATAAACGAATATTTTCTGAAAATTTCTTGAAATCATATTATAGCAATGATTTATCATTCTAAATTTACTTATATATTAAACAATAACAGTTGTATATGTAAATTATAGATGCTATAATAGAATTTAACAAAATAATTTAAGGAGGGTTTATGAGATTTTCATTCACTCGTGGCAATGTGAGCCACTTACTTCTTAGTGGATTGATTTATTTACTCGCTGTATTTATTCTTCCACTACAACTCCCTCGAAATATAACTATAGATAGACGTGTTACCATTGTACTATTTCTGTCATTGACTGCAACACTAATTCTTAGTATCTTAGCCAGAAAAAGCAGAAATGATATCGATAGACAAAAGAGTATATATAATCCTATTACATTAATCGCGATTGGAATTATTGGATTTGTTTCAATGATGTTATTACAAGGTTTTATAAATGGTTTGTTAGTATACCTATCAAACTTTTTTAGTTTTGAGACTAGAAGCAGGAACACAAATAATGTTGTTGAAATCATAAAAGTAAAACCTTATTTCATTCTCTATGTCGCAGTTCTTGGACCTATTATGGAAGAACTATTCTTTAGGAAAGCAGTCTTTGGATATTTTTATGATGCTATGATTGGTAGTAAGGAATGGATTAGATTCACGATTCCAGCATTAGTAACAGGAATTATCTTCGCTCTACCTCATGATGGTATTTCTCCAATTATGGTTATCTATATTGGTATGTCATTTGTATTCAGTTATCTATATGTTCATACAAGAAGTATATTAACTCCAATTATCTCTCATATTCTTATGAATAGCTTAGTCGTTCTAGTTCAAGTATATTTTGCATAGGAGGTAAATATGTCATCAAAAACATGGTTATCCACTAACTACTTTTTACAATTTTTAGTAACTGGGACATTCTTACCATTCTGGATGGTTTATCTAACATCGGTAAAAAACTTGAGCGTCTTAGAGGCTAGTTCGATATTTTCAATGCTTTATATCGCAAGGGTTATTAGTGGAATATTTTTAAGTCCATATTTAATAAAAAAATATAATATTGATATCACTTTGAAACTATCTGTGGGAATTGGATTAATTCTTGCGGTGAGTTACGGCTTTACTAATGAAAAAATAGTACTTGGATTAATTACATTTTTATTCGGTATGATTTACTTCATGGTAAGCCCCCTAGTCGAAGGACTAGCGTCATTATTTTTACGTGAAGAGAATATTGATTACGGAAAAGCTAGAACATATGGTTCTCTTGGATTTACGGTAATCGGTATAATTATTGGGGGGATTCTAGGTTACGTTGGTAACGGAGCTTTATACTACATACTAATATTTTTAGTTGCATTATATTTAGTATTCATGTTCTTACCACAGCCTAAACTGGTAAAAAGTCTAAGCTTTGAAGAACCAAATACGAGAAAAGAAAAAGAAAGCTTATACAGTTGGGTCTTAAAAGATAGAAATGCAATTTTACTAATTATCACTGTATTTTTATACCAACTTTCACATACTGCATATAATAATTACAATGCACTATATTTAGAAAGTATGAACATATCAGCAAAATGGCTTTCTGGTGTAATTCTTAACGTATCAGTTATTGCGGAAATAATATTCTTTATCTTCTCGAAAAGATTGGTTAAAAGAATCAAGCCAAAAAATCTAATGGTATTCGCTGGTGTTTGTGCTATCATTCGTTGGGGAGCATTAGCTATATTCCACAACATCTATGTTTTCACAATTATGCAGACATTCCATGCGATTACATTCGCGGTTGCTCATATCGCCTTTATTTTAATACTGAATAAAGATTACAACAATAAAGAAATTATCGATATGCAAAATCTATACACAGCCATCTGTTTCCAACTTAGTATGGCAGTAGGACTGTACATCATGGGTGCTCTTTGGGATATTAGCACTTCTTACGTATTCTACGCATCAGCAATCATCGCAGCTGTTGGTACGGTAGTCGCGACAAGAATAAAAACAATTAGATAACAGAAAAAAGACCTCAAGAACCAGATGCGACTCTGAAATCTTGAGGTCTTTATGTATATAATAAATACATAAAATGAAATATAAAATAAAAAAGGAGTTTGATTAATCAAACATCCTTTTCTATTTACTTGTATCAGTATTATTTAACTGCTGAAGTTTTTGGTAAAGCTTTTTGTCCAGCTGGTTTTTTAGCTGGTGCCATAGCTTTTCCTTTTCCACGTACAACACCGTCTTTATCTACAGTAGCGTTGTTAGCTTTTCCAGTTTTAGCTTTTGAAGAATCTACTTGAGCTTTGTTGAATGGCTCTGGAGTTACTTGTTCAAAAGTTAAGTCGTGTGAATCATCTTTTGAAGTTCCTGTAACAGCGTTATCTGATGCTGTAACACCGTTTGGTGCTGATACTTCTTGAGCTAATGCTGCAGGTGCTGCTGCGAATAGAGATGCAGCAAATACTGATAATAATACTTGTTTTTTCATAGTATTAAGTCTCCTTTTAAATAATAATTTTTTGATTTTTATACGACAGATTATCGTATATAGTTATTATAGTGATTTTCATGTTAAAAGTCAAGTTTTTTTCTTAAGTTTTTTATTATTTTTCGTTAAAATGTAATAGAAAAGTGCTATTAATTAGCCGTTTTATATTTTTTACACAAAATTTATTTCTAAACTAAACCTTTAGTTATAAGTTACGTAACTAACTTGAACTATCATTTAACTAAACTAAATATTACATTAAACTAAGTATTATTCTTCATACTTATTTTATTAATTCACTATCCCACACTATCTTTCCCAATAAACTACTAATAAATCTGTATATGAAGCCCCGTTATACTCTTGTTGTCTTGTTGCTTCATCGTACATACATTTCTGTTCTCCTATAAATAGGTTCCGAGCTCCTGCTCACTTAGATTTAATTTTTGTGCTCCCAACTCTTTTGTAATAATACCTTCTTTTACTAAGTTCACTATTGCCGTTATTCTTCCTTGCTCAATACCTTGTTCAATTCCTTGTTCAATTCCTTGTTCAATTCCTTGTTCAATCCCCAGTCTCATACCCTCAGCACGTCCTTCTTCCTGTGCATAAGCCAATGATGCCCAGTAGTGGTCTTGTTGTCTTGTTGCTTCATCGTACATACGTTTTTCCTCCTTGCTCCAGTTTCTAAGATTTAATAAATTATCGGCTTTAACAAGTACCTCATCAGGTTCGTTTGTGTACTGTTTGTTTCCAAAAAATTCCAGCCATCTAATTTTTTTATAATCGTTGTTTAAGTTTTCTCTATATTTTTTTAATTCTAGAAATACTATTTTTAATAACGGAATGTCTTTAGTATTATTTTCTACGTACATTTTTAATTCTGTATTTCTAGTTTCTTCTTTGATTAAAAAAGTACTTATAGCTTCATCGCCTTCAAAGTAGTTCTTATCGACGATAGCTGCTACGTATACTGGTGGTAATTTTTTATAAATCGCCAACTTCTCTTCTTCGTTTTGTTTTAGTCTCTCAATATTATCATTAACCTGTTTGCATAAATATGCCCAAATTCGATTAATGAAAAATACTTGTTTAGCAAGTTGCACCTCGATAATTACCTGTGCGTGGTTATCTAATTCGACAAGAATATCCACAGCTATGTTAAAGTCTGATTCTACATTACTGTTTGCTGCGAATATTTGATTTCCTTCAATAAGCTTAGCACTTTTTGCGGGTAATTCGAAAATATCCTTAACAAATTGCAATGCCACTTCTTCATTACGAAATACCTTTTTAACCACTAAATCGTAAATTGGTTTTATATTTTTATGTCGTTCTTTCATTGTATTCTCCCTCCCCATTTTATATTATAGAGAACTATTTTATTATAAACAGTTAAGTAAGTCATCAATCTATAAGCTTCGCCCTTTCCGCTGCAATCCGAAAATATTCTTTACATATTGTAATGCCACTTCTTCATTACGAAATACTTTTTTAACCGCTAAATCATAAATTGTATATATATTTTTATGACGCTCTCCCATTGCATCCACCTCCCTTTTGCTGTTACCTAAAGTATATCATATATAAATAATTTATGCGAATATTAATTAACGCCAAAAAAACTTTAAACAGGGGAATTACTCAAAAATCGTATTTTCTAAGAAATCGATTTTATCGTCTTCCCCTGCAAAGTTTATTATATATCTAAAAAGCTTATTAAATCAATTTACATTAAATTTTATCACTATTTTTTTCTCAACTTAATTCATACTTATTTTATTAATTCACTTCGTAAATATACATCTACCATCTTATGTGTTTGTTTAACTGAATCTATATGTGTTCTTTCATAAGAATGACTCGATTCTATCCCTGCACCTAGCAATGCATGTTTTACTTCAGCACCTGCTCGCATCGCAGCTGACGCATCACTTCCATAATATGGATAAATATCTAATTTATATTGAATATCATTATTTTTTGCTAATTGTACTAGATGATTACGGAATTCATAATTATACGGACCACTTGCATCTTTTACACAGATTGATACTGTATATTCATCAGTCTGTTGGTCATCTCCCATAGCTCCCATATCAACGGCTAGGTATTCTACTGCTTCTTTCGGAAGATTTGAATTAGCACCATGCCCTACTTCTTCAAAAACACTGAACATAAAGTGTGTTGTATATGGCAACTCAATATTTTCTTCCTTATATTTTCTTAGTAAGTCTAATAAAATCGCAGCACTAACTTTGTCATCTAAGAAACGACTTTTTATAAATCCTGTTTCTGTAATTATCGTACGAGGGTCAAAGCTTATAAAGTCTCCAACATCAATACCTAGGTCACGTGTTTCTTTCTCATTTCTTACTTTTGCATCTAATCTTACTTCCATATTATCTTCTGTACGTTCTGCTGTTCCTGCATCTTTATATACATGAGTACTAGTTTGATGAATTAAGATAGTTCCACTAACAGTTTTTCCTGTACTTGCTACATGAACAAGACAGTTCTCACCTTCTATCATATTCCATGGATAACCGCCGATTTTAGCCATTTTTAAGCGACCATCTGCTTTTACCGCACGTACCATCGCTCCTAATGTGTCTACGTGAGCTGTTACGACACGGTGTTTATTATCGTCCTTACCTTTAACTACTATATTTACCCCACCTTTATTAGTGCGGATTACTGTATAACCTAATCTTTCTACTTCCCCTACTATGTAATCTGCGACTTCTCTCGTATAACCTGTTGGTGAAGGGATGCTTGTAAGTTTTTTTAAATAATCTATTGTTTGTTGCATAGGAATGCTCCTTTATCTAAATTTGTATATAAACAAAAGGCCCATGCAAAGCATGAGCCTTTATATAAAATTGCGTAGTTATTATGCTTTGTTTCTTGAACCGAAGATATCGATTTTTTCGTGAACCATAGCTTTAATAGCTTCAAATCCAGGGTTTAATAATTTACGAGGGTCGAATCCTTTAGGTTTAAGGTCTCCACCTTCTTCAATGTATTTACGTGTAGCTTCAGCAAATGCTAATTGACATTCAGTGTTAACGTTAACTTTAGATACTCCTAGAGAGATAGCTTTTTGGATTTGGTCAGTTGGAATACCTGAACCACCGTGTAATACTAATGGAATACCATCAGTGATTTCAGCGATTTTTTCTAAAGTTTCGAAGCTTAATCCAGCCCAGTTTTCAGGGTATTTACCGTGAATGTTACCAATACCAGCAGCTAGGAAGTCAATTCCTAAGTCAGCCATTGTTTTACATTCATTTGGATCTGCTAATTCACCAGAACCGATAACTCCATCTTCTTCTCCACCGATTGAACCAACTTCACACTCGATTGATAATCCTTTAGAGTGAGCTAAAGCAATCATTTCTTTAGATTTAGCAATGTTTTCTTCGAATGGATAGTGAGATCCGTCGAACATAACTGAACTAAATCCTGCTTCGATAGCTTTTTGAGTTCCTTCGTATGAACCGTGGTCTAAGTGTAATGCAACAGGAACTGTAATGTTCATTTCTTCAACCATAGCTTCAACCATAGCTGCAACAGTTCTGAAACCAGTCATGTATTTAGCTGCTCCTTCACTTACACCTAAGATTACTGGACTTTTCGCTTCTTCACAAGCTGCTAAGATAGCTTTTGTCCATTCTAAGTTATTGATGTTGAAATGCCCTACTGCATATCCTTCTTTTCTTGCTTTTACAAGCATGTCTTTTGCTGGTACTAATACCATGTTATTTGTCCTCCTTAAATAACTACTAATATATATATTATAATACTACACTTTTTAGAAAAAATAAACTATTTTATTTAATAATTTTCAATTATGTATGTTATTAACAAAATTCTTGTATATTAATTCCTCTATTCTTTGCCATCACAAGATTTAATTGATAACGCATACAGATTTAATTTAATCGCTATTTTAGTCTTTTATCCTACAATTACATTACTGTTTTTTCTAAAATTTTTACTTTTTTAATTTTCTAAGAAAATAATTCTTATATTGCAAATCTATACTAATACAGAATGAAGTTCTTAAAAAAACACCTCAAAGTTGGCAACAATTACCAACATTTGAAGTGATATGTTATAAAATATTCTATTTATCTAATTTAGACATTGTTTCGACCATATACTCTGGAATTTCTGTTTCAAAGTATAGATGTTCACCAGTAATCGGGTGATTAAATTCGATACTTTTCGAATGAAGTGACTGTCCATTTGTATTTAAAGTTTTTCTTGGACCATATACTGGATCCCCTACTAATGGGTGATTAATATATTTCATGTGTACCCTAATTTGGTGAGTACGCCCAGTTTCTAATTCACATTCGATAAGCGTATATTTTTCAAATCTATCTACAACCTTAAAGTGTGTAATAGATGGTTTACCTTCATCGATAATTGCCATTTCTTTACGTTCTTTCGGATTACGAGCGATTGGTGCATCTATAGTCCCGTAGTCGTGTTTAATACTTCCGTGTACTAGAGCGTAATATTTTCTCTTAACGTCTTTATTCGCAATCATTTCTGATAATTTAACGTGTGCTTTGTCATTTTTTGCAACGATTAATAATCCAGATGTATCTTTATCTATTCTATGAACAATACCTGGTCTAATTGTACCATTAATACTTGAAAGTTCACTGTGGAATAATAAGGCATTAACTAATGTTCCATCTTTATGTCCTACAGATGGATGAACAACCATACCTTTAGCTTTATTTACAATGATTAAATCATTATCTTCATAAACAATATCCACTGGGATATCTTGTTTTACAACGTCTAACTCTTCAGGCTCTTTGTAATCGATAGTAACAACATTACCCTCTTTTAATTTATAATTTGTTTTAATATTATCTCCATCTACTTTAATATAACCTTCAGATATTAAGTTCTGGATATTTGTTCTAGAAACATCTGTTAATTCTTGTTGTAAAAATTTATCAATTCTCTCACTTTTCGGTGAAGTATATATAATTTTTTTTGTATCCATTACTTCCTCCTTTTTTCATACTATACTATCTTAACATATACACTCGAAAAAGCAAAATAAAATATAGTAGAAATATTTAAAAATATAGTATTTATTACACTATTCAAAATTTACAGATTAAAAGTTTCAAATATAAATTAAATCAGAAATAAATACCTCTTCGAAATTTGATGCAATTTATATTTATCGAGAACAAAAAATGAGAGCGACAATTTAGAATCTGTTTATTCAAACTATGATTCTTTATCACTCTCAGTTATTGTATACAATTTTAGTGATATGATTGATTTCGCATAGTATTTTTTGGCTACTAAGCCTATAAATATTTATCAAGTTCTTTTTCTGTCATACCTAAATCTTGACAGGCATCTTTTTTTGAAATTACTCCTAATTTCACATACTTAATGAATCTCGCTATCGAATTCTCTCTTTCTTCACTTCGTCCTTTTTCTATTCCCTCTACAAACTTATATTGCAACGCGTCTACATATGCATCGTATTTCCTTATCTTTTCATCATACATCTTCTCTCAATCACCTCATTTATCAATGAAGAATTTTATTTACATCTCAATTTTTTTATGCTTGTAAATATTTATCAAGTTCTTTTTCTGTCATACCTAAATCTTGGCATGCATCTTTTTTTGAGATTACTCCTAATTTTACATATTTAATAAATCTCGCTACTGAATTCTCTCGCTCTTCAGTTCGCCCTTGCTCTATTCCCTGTTCTATTCCTTCATTTCGTCCTAACTCTAAACCTTCCACAAACTTATATTGCAATGCATCTACATATGCATCATATTTCCTTGTTTTTTCATCATACATAGCTTTTTCCTCCTCACTCCAATTTTTATATTCCATCAAACTATCGGCACTTTCTATTATTTCATCTTGACTTTGGGTAAACGGCTGATTTGAAAATAATTCTAACCATCTTTTTTTATTATAGTTTTCTCTGATATCAGGATTATATTTACTCAGCTCTAAAAATGCCATAGTTATCAAATTTCTTTTTTCTTTTATCCCTTTTACATCAACTTTTAGCTGTTTATCTGTATCATCATCTCTTAGACTAAAACTTCTTATAGCTCTATCGTCATCAAAATAATTTTTTTCTAGAATTGAGACTGAATAAACTGGTATTAACTCTGAATATATAGGACTAGTTCGACCTAGTTGCAATCTTATTGTATCCATATTTTTTGATACCTGATTACATATATACACCCACAATCTTTTTAAAAATTCCAATTGCTTAGCTACTTGTATTTCTATAATAACTTGAGTTCCATCATCCAATTCAGCTAAGACGTCTAGGGAGTGACTCAAAAATCGTGATTTCGAAGAAATCGATTTTGTCGAGTCACCCCCGCACAGTTTATTAGATATATAAAAAGCCTTTATAAGGCGAATTTAGATATCAATAAACCACTGCGTCTATGAGTTTTCTTATAAACTTTTTTTAAAATTCACACCTTTAAAGGGCAATCATCTTCAAAACTTGAATGAATTTGAGTCCCATCTAAAATTTTTGTACACTTAACCGAAAGACCTAGTATATCGCTAATAAAAGCTGATGTTATCTCTGTATTAGAAAATATTTTCTTAGCCACTAAATCCTCTGTTGGCTTTACATGTTCATGTCTAACTTTTTTCATAATTGCACACCTCCCAAATGTGATTAATTACAATCTCCTATATCATTATTATAACATAGTAATATTCGCTATACCATTGATATATAGTATTTTACGGTTAATTTCTTTAGATTTTCAATTATAAATATGAATAATTATAATCTTTAATACTAATTACTTTTTCTTTCACTATTCCCCTATCTATATTATAATGTTATAGAAAGAATTAATTAACTTTTTGTGTGAGTTATTTTAATTTGTACTATTAACTCACAGAACAAGCTATATAAGGAGTGGATTTTTTGGAAATTAATAGATTACATGTTGATTTTGATCTTCAGAGTAAGTACGATCCTAAGGGGGATCAGATTAATGCGATTGCTGAACTTACTGAAGGTTTAAATAATGGTGAAAAATATCAAACATTACTTGGTGCAACTGGTACTGGTAAGACATTTACTATAGCTAATATCGTAAAAAATGTAGGGAAACCGACTTTAGTGCTAGCTCACAATAAGACATTAGCTGGGCAATTATACAATGAGCTTAAAGAATTTTTCCCAAATAACCGAGTTGAGTACTTTGTTTCATACTATGATTACTTCCAACCAGAGGCATACGTTCCATCTACAGATACATATATAGAAAAAGATTCATCTGTGAATGACGAGATTGATAAACTACGACACAGTGCAACATCTTCATTATTTGATCGTGATGATGTTATTATCGTATCAAGTGTCAGCTGTATATATGGTCTTGGTTCGCCAGAAGAATATTCATCGCTAGTTCTATCATTACGTGTTGGTGATGAAATTAATCGTAATAAAATAATGGAAAAACTAATTAGTATTCAATATATGAGAAATGATATTGAGTTTACTCGTGGTAATTTTAGGGTTCGCGGAGATGTTATTGAAATCTTCCCAGCTTCTCGTAGTGAAAATTCTGTTCGTATAGAGATGTTCGGTGATGAAATCGATCGTATTCGTGAAATTAATCCATTAACTGGAGAAGTACTAAGTGAACTTGAACATATCGCAATATATCCTGCCAGTCACTTCGTTGCTGGTGATGAAAAGACTAAAGAAGCGATTAAGAGAATACGAGCTGAACTAGAAGAAAGATTAAAAGTTCTAAATATGGAAAATAAACTTCTAGAAGCTCAACGTCTTGAACAACGTACTAACTATGACCTTGAAATGATGGAAGAAATGGGATTCTGTTCAGGGATAGAGAACTACTCTCTTCATCTTACACTTCGTGAGCCTGGCAGCACTCCATATACACTACTAGATTACTTCCCAGATGATTGGTTACTAGTAGTCGATGAATCACACGTTACCCTTCCTCAGGTTCGTGGTATGTTTAACGGAGATAGAGCACGTAAACAAGTGCTTGTTGATTATGGATTCAGGCTACCGACAGCGTTGGATAACCGTCCTTTAAACTTTGAGGAATTTGAGAAAAAACTTAATCAAGCTATTTTCGTTTCAGCAACACCTGGGGACTTCGAATTAGAGAATAGTACAAAAATAACTGAACAAATCATTCGTCCTACAGGTCTACTAGATCCAATTATCGATATTCGCCCTGTTAGTGACCAAGTGTTTGATATTACTAAAGAAGCTGAGAAGATTATCGCTAAAGGAGAACGTGTACTTATCACTACCTTAACAAAGAAAATGGCGGAATCTCTGACAGCTTATCTGAAAGAAAATGGTTTAAAAGTAGAATACCTACACTCTGATATCAAAACATTAGAACGTACAGAAATAATTAGAAATCTTCGACTTGGTAAATTCGATATTCTTATTGGAATCAACTTACTACGTGAAGGTCTAGATATTCCTGAAGTGTCGCTTGTGGCTATTTTGGATGCAGATAAAGAAGGATTTCTACGTGGAGATAAAGCACTGCTTCAAACAATTGGACGTGCTGCACGTAATGCGAATGGTCGTGTAATAATGTATGCAGATAATATTACTCGAAGTATGAGAAAAGCAATTGATGAGACAAATCGTCGTCGTGAAATTCAAATGGCATATAACGAGGAACATGGTATTACCCCACAAACTATTATTAAAGATATTCGTGATTCTATCAGCGCTAAGAAAGAAGTCGCTAACGATGAAGAGATTCTTGAACTTGAAGAAACTGCAAATATCAACGATGATAATATTGAAGAGCACTTAGCAGAATTAGAACAACAAATGTTCGCTGCTGCAGAAAAATTCGAATTCGAACAAGCTGCAAAACTTCGTGATACTATCGCAGAACTAAAGGAGAAATATAAACTATAAAATAGTGAATTATAGAAGCAACTATGCTATTTTAACTAATAGTCCTCTGTTGCTTCTATACTATTTTAAATGATTTATATTTTCAAAAAAATTTATTCTATGATATCTTACAAATTTATTCTACTTTTAAGTTTTTATGATATAATAAGGTATGTTAGTTTTGCATCGTAATTAACAAATTTCGATCATAACTGAATTAAAATATGTGTATATTGAAATTTATGCATTATAATAAAAAAACAATTTTTATTTCTTAGGAGATTTAAACATGACAAAACAAAATATCGGAATTGTATATGGTGGTAAAAGTGCCGAACACTCAGTGTCACTTTTAACAGCGAAATCAATTATTAACGCAATAGACAAAGAAAAATACAACGTATTCCCTATCTTTATCTCATTAGAAGGTAACTGGGCACGTGGTGAAAAAATTACATCAGACGTAACTGATCAACACAACTTAGTTTTTTCTAACTTTGACAATGATATCAGTGGATTATTATTTGAAGATGGACGTAAATTCGATATCGTCTTCCCTGTTCTTCATGGACCAAACGGTGAAGATGGAACAATCCAAGGGTTACTAGAAATCATGGATATTGCTTATGTTGGTAACAATGTACTTTCAAGTGCTGCTGGTATGGATAAAGTAGTTATGAAACAATTATTCGCTGCTTATGACCTTCCACAACTTCCATACGTTCACTTTATCGAATACACTTGGAAAAACAAAAAAGAAGCTCTTGTCGCTGAGATTAATAAAAATCTTAAATATCCTCTATTCGTAAAACCTGCTAACTTAGGTTCTTCAGTTGGTATTAGTCGCTGTAACGATGAAGCTGAATTAGTAAAAGGTATTGAAGAAGCTCTTAAATTCGACAAAAAAATCGTCGTTGAGCAAGGAGCTGTAGGTGCTAAAGAAATAGAAGTTGCCGTTCTTGGTTACAACGAGGTTAAGACTACAGATCCAGGAGAGATCGTAAACATTTCTTCAACAGAATTCTACGATTATGAAACTAAATACACAGATGGACAATCTCGTATGGATATTCCAGCTCCAATCGATACTACTCTATATCCTAAATTCAGAGAAATGGCAGCAACTGCATTCCGTGCAATCAGCGGATCAGGATTAGTACGTGCTGACTTCTTCTACACTAAAGAAGGAGAAATCTTTATTAACGAAGTAAACACAATGCCTGGATTCACTCCATTCTCAATGTTCCCTTCTCTATGGGCAAATATGAACGTGAGTTATTCAGAAATTATCGAAGAACTATTCGCACTAGCTGTAGAGCGTTACGAAGATCGTAAAAACTTATTAACTGAAGAATAGGATTAACCATGAAATATTTAGTTACAGATTTAGAAAAAATATTAAATGCAAAAAAAGCAAATATTACTAGCAATGTAGAAATTACTGGTATCGCTATTGATAGTAGAAAAGTTAAACAAGGTGACTTATTTATTCCCTTCTTAGGTGAAAATGTCGATGGGCACAACTATATAGAAAGTGCCTTTGAAAAAGGTGCTGCAGCAAGTTTATCGTTAAAAGACGACTTTGTTTCTGATAATAATATCATCTACGTTGATGATAGTTATGAAGCAATTCAAACTCTAGCAAAACACTATTTAGAAAGTTTAAATGCCAAAACTATCGCAATCACAGGTAGTAACGGTAAGACTACTACTAAAGATATTATTACAAGTGTATTATCAACAAAATATAAAGTTCACAAAACACAAGGAAACTTTAATAACGAACTTGGTGTGCCAATTACTATTCTTGCTGCGCCTGAAGATAGTGAAATACTAGTTCTTGAGATGGGAGCTGATGGTTTTGGACAGCTTGACTTTTTATCTAAGTTAGTTGAACCTGATTATACAGTCATCACTAATATCGGTGAGAGTCATATTGAATTCTTCAAATCACGTGAAGGGATTGCTAAAGCTAAATTCGAAATTACTAATGGTATGAAGAAAGACGGATATTTCGTATATAACGGAGATGAAGTTCTTCTAAAAACATTAGTAGATTCTTCAGAAATTAACGCAACATCATGTGGTGAAAATAGCTATAACGATATAATACTAGAAAACTACACAATTACACGTGATAAAATTGATTTCAAACTTAATATAAGCGACGAGCAATACTTCACAAAATTAAAAGGAAAACATAATCTATATAACATTATGTTCGCAACAGCAATCGCAAGTAAGATTGGATTAACTAACGAGGAAATCCGCAAAGCTATTGAAAATACTGTGGAAATAACAGGCATGCGTCTACAAAGTATCCCTTACAGAGAGGATTCACTAATAATCAACGATGCATATAACGCTAGTCCTACTTCTATGAAAGCTGGTGTTGATGTAGTAAGTAGTTATGACGACTTCGATTATAAAACACTTGTATTAGGAAGTATGTTCGAACTAGGACCTAACGAAGTTAACTATCACGGTGAAGTTGGAGAATATATTTCTGAAAACACAAATGATATCGACCTAGTAATCAGCGTTGGTGAACTAGCAGAAAACATTACAAAACAAATTAAAAACGATAAAATAAAAATACTACACTTCCCTACTACAGCAGAAGTTAGTGAATATCTGAAAAATAACAAACACAAAAACGAAGTAATCTTATTCAAAGCAAGTCGTTCTATGAAGTTAGAGACGATAATTGAAGAGATAACGAAGTAAGAGAATATGGTGATGACCCAAAAATCCTAAATTTTAACAAAGTGTATATGAGAACTCATAGACGCAATGGTTTATTGATATCTAAATTCGCTTTATAAAAGCTTTTAGATATCTAATAAACTTTCCGAGAGTGACTCGACAAAATCTTGTTTCTTAAGAAATCACGATTTTGTCGAGTCACTCCCTTTTTATTATCTCGGTTATTTCTATAATTAAATCGATATAACTTTATCTCAAACTTCAAAAGTGTTAAAATTAATATTGAGGGGGAATCATTATGAATAAAAAGGTATTTATTATTTTCTTTATTTTTTTCACGGCAATATTTTTAATTATCACTTTAATAATTAATCAGACTGGTGAAAGTTATAAGGAAGCAACTATTAATGGAGTTTCTATCAAGGGAGATAAGACAAAATATAAGGTTAAATTTATAAAAAAAGTTGATGGTGACACTATTATAGTAAACTTCAATAACAAAGAATTGAAAGTGAGATATTTATTAATTGATACACCAGAAACTGTAAAAGCTGGTGTTGAGGTTCAAAAGTATGGACCTGAAGCTAGTGAATTAAATGGAAAATTATTATCTAATGCTAAAGATGTTGAAATTGAATTTGATGTTTATGAGAAAGAAGATAAGTACCATAGAGCATTGTGCTATGTTTATGCAGATGGAAAAAGTGTTCAAGAAGAGTTATTACTGGTAGGTCTGGCTGAAATAAAATATGTAAAACCACCTGATACAAGATACTTAGATAAGTATAAAAAAGCACAAAATAAAGCAAAAAGTAACAAACGAAATCTCTGGACAAATGCATAATTTGTAAAAAATTTATTACTATATACATTATATTTTAAGACATAAAAAATCGACTATAACCTAAAAGTTATAGTCGATTCTTATTTTTATATTCTATTCAATTTTACTATGTTTATATGAATATGTGAAGTATACGATTAATCCTACGATTACCCATACGAAGAAGATAATCCATGAAGTTAATGTAACACTGTATAGTAAAGCTGCGAATAATACAATTGAGATAATTGGTAATACTGGCATACCCGGTACTCTGAATCCACGTTTTACATCTGGGAATTTTTTGTAGAATACGATAGTAGTGTAACTTACTAATGCGAATGCGATAATAGAAGCTACGTTAGCAAGTTCTGCTAATTTCCCTAGTGGTAAGAACCCAGCTAATACTGCAGTTAAGCATCCTAAAGACCATGTAACTGTACTTGGTACTTTGTTATCGTTAACTTTAGTGAATACTTTTGGTAATAATCCATCACGTGCAATTGTATAAGCGATACGGATACCTGCATACATGAATGATAAGATACCAGCCATAAGTCCGATTACTGCCCCTAGAGAAACAATACCAGCAACTTTGTTTTGACCAACTTCTTCAAGTACGAATACTAATGCATCCCCAGATCCAAGACGGTTGTATTCAACAACCCCTGTTAATACTAAACATACTAAGATGTAGAATGCTGTACATACGATCATAGTGACAATGATAGCTTTTGGTAGAGCTTTTTCTGGATTGATTGTTTCTTCTGCTGAAGTAGAAATCGCATCAAATCCAAGATAAGCAAAGAATACTGTAGTGGCTGCTAACATTACCCCTGAGAAACCTGTAGGTGCAAAATTATTTGTCCAGTGTGTTGGTTCAACATACATTGATCCAACAATGATGAATAAGATTACGATACCAACTTTTGCAGCTACCATAAGGTTATTCACAAGTTTACTACTTGACGTACCTCTTGATAGTAAGAATGTAATTAATAATACAATTACGATAGCTGGGATGTTACCATATCCTCCATCTGACGGTAAAGTGTAATATACTTTAGGGAGTTCAATACCTAAACCTGCCAGTAGACGAGAGAAGTAACTAGACCAACCATTTGATACAGTGGCTGCAGAAAGAACATATCCTCCTATTAATACCCAACCTATAATATAGGCTACAATTTCACCAATTGATACATAAAGGTATGTATATGTACTACCACTTGATGGAATTGTTGAAGCTAATTCCGCGTAACAAAGTGCCGCTAAACAACACGCTACCCCTGCGATTAAGAATGAGAAGATTACCGCTGGTCCTGCTTCTGCTGATGCTTTACCAGTTAATACTAGAATCCCTGACCCTATAATCGCCCCGATTCCGAATAGAATTAAATCCATCGTTTTCATCGTTGGAGCTAAAGTTTTACTTCTAGCTTCTGCTAAAATAGATTCAACTGATTTTTTTCTTAAAATACTCATAATAAATCCTCCTATTATTTATTAAATATTCTCCCTACTAATATTCTTTAATTAAATTATAGCATATTTGTAAACCTTTTACTATCATTACTTAGACTCACATAGTTCTCTCCTTAATATTCCAATAAATATTTTACTATTTATATATTTCAATGAATATAATTTTCTTTTTATAAACTCCTGAAACAATAAGCGAGTGCCCTATAACAGATAGAGCACTCAAGTTATACAAATTTTCAACTATTTTATATTTTTAAAATTCATTATTATATTACAAAGCGACTTCTACAGGAGTATATTCATATCCTAAATCATCAGCTACTGCTTTAAATGTAACTTTTCCATTAGCTACGTTCACACCCGGCACTAATTCTGGGAATTTAGCTACTGCTTCTTTTACCCCAAATTTGGCAATAACTTTGACATACTTAGCCGTTGCATTACAAAGTGCATAAGTTGATGTTTGTGCTACTGCACCTGGAATATTAGCTACTGAGTAGTGTAATACTCCTTCTTCTACAAATACTGGATTATCATGACTTGTTGGACGTCCTTCAGTATATTCTGTTGTACCACCTTGGTCAATAGCTACGTCGACAATTACACCACCATCTGGCATATCTTTTACCATCTCTTTAGTCACTAATTTTGGTGCTTTTGCTCCTGGGATTAATACCGTACTTACTACTAAATCAGCTGATTTAATAGCATTTGCAATATTAAACTTATTAGAGTAAAGAGTTTCAATTTTACCACCGAAAACGTGTGATAATTCTGTTAATGCATCTAAGTTTACATCAATCATTGTTACACGTGCTCCAAGACCCACAGCGGCCGTTGCCGCAGCAGTACCCGCGACACCTGCTCCTATAATTACAACATGTCCTGGTTGAACTCCTGGTACACCTTGTAATAAGATACCTTTACCACCTTGTACTTTCGACAAGAATCTTGCCCCTTCTTGTACAGCCATTCTTCCGGCAACTTCACTCATAGGTCTTAATAACGGCAAACCTCTTCCTACTTTTACTGTTTCAAAAGCTATACCAATAGTACCTGAATCAACCATTTCTTTCGTTAATTCTGCGTCTGCTGCTAAGTGTAGGTATGTATAAATAATTAACCCTTTTCTAAAGTACTTATACTCTGATGGAATTGGCTCTTTAACTTTATATATTAAGTCTGATTTATTCCATACATCCTCAGCTTTTTCTACAAGAACAGCTCCTGCCTTTTCATACTCAGCATCTGAAATACCCGAAGCTAAACCTGCTCCTTTTTCTACATATACAGTGTGTCCATCTAATACTAATTCATTCACTACACCTGGTATAGCAGATACCCTACTTTCATTATTTTTAATTTCTTTTGGTACTCCGATAATCATTTCCCTTACCTCCTAATTTTTCTCTGTACTTATATAATAACACAAACCTTTTAATTATGAAAGCGTTTTTCTAATGAAAGTTTTTATGAAAATATTTTCTACATTTTTTTAAGAAACGCAAGCTTAAAAATGTTGTTAAACCAGTTTTTATAAAAATAATTTAATACTAATTCTTATGAAAATAAGTATCAATCATTTTAAGAAAAGAAATTTGAAAAACAGCTGTTTCATTTCCTTTTAATTACTGTTTTAAGATTGTACTATAACTATTCTTATTTATTTTTCTATTAAATTATACAAAATTATTTGCTAAATTTTTCTATTTTTCTAGAACACTAAAAAATTTATAAAAAATTAATTTATACTAATATTCCTATATAAAATGTTATTAAATCATGAAAATAATACGAAATAAATAACACAATATTTCCCAATGTATTATAACTACTATTTTTTTGAAAATTATTAATTTTTTTATCTTTTCTAACACTTAGTACTTTATTTTCATTGCCAATATAGAATTACAAAGAATAAATTTTCTCTATATTTTATGATGAAACTACAAATACCAAAAGTGTCATTCTCTTAATTCTAGCATTCATTTGATATTTTAAAGTTAAAATATACAATTCATACTTTAAAACTTTAATTTTATATTAAATTAAAAGAATCATGAACCTTTAATTCATGACTCTTTTTAATTTCTAAAATAAATCTATTTTTTATTTTAATTTACTATTCTTATATGAGAATGTAAAGTAAACTATCATACCTACTATAACCCAAACAACAAAGATAATCCATGTTGTTAATGTAACACTATATAGTAATGCTCCAAATAAGATGATAGAAATAATCGGTAAAATTGGCATACCTGGTACTCTAAATCCACGTTTTAAATCTGGGAATTTTTTGTAGAATACGATAGTTGTATAACTTACTAATGCGAATGCAATAATTGATGCTACATTAGCAAGATCAGCTAATTTTCCTAATGGTAAAAATCCTGCTAATAACGCTGTTAAGATTCCTAATCCCCATGTTACTGTACTTGGTACTTTATTTTCATTAACTTTAGTTAATTTTTCTGGTAATAATCCATCACGTGCAATTGTATAAGTAATACGGATTCCTGCATACATGAATGATAATATACCAGCCATAAGACCAATTACCGCTCCAAGAGATACGATACCAGCTACTTTATTTTGACCTACTTCTTCTAGTACAAATGCCAAGGCATCTCCAGTTCCAAGCCTATTATATTGAACAACTCCAGTAAGCACTAAACACACTAGAATATAGAACGCTGTACAAACTAACATTGTAATAATAATAGCTTTTGGTAAAGCTTTTTCTGGATTGATTGTTTCTTCTGCTGAAGTAGAAATCGCATCAAACCCTAAGTATGCGAAGAATACAGTAGTCGCAGCTAACATTACTCCTGAAAAACCTGATGGCGCGAAGTTATTTGTCCAGTTAGTTGGTTCTACATAAAATACACCAACCACGATGAATAAAACTACAATACCTACTTTTGCAGCTACCATAAGGTTATTTACAAGTTTACTACTTGAAGTACCTTTTGATAGAATAAAAGTAATTAATAATACGATGATTATTGCTGGAATGTTACCATATCCACCTGCTGCTGGTAATGTGTAAAATTCTTTAGGAATTTCTATACCTAAACCTGCTAATAAACGCGAGAAATAACTTGACCAACCATTTGCTACTGTAGCTGCAGTAAGAACATATCCACCTATTAATACCCAACCTATCGTATAAGCTACAATTTCGCCGACTGCTACATATAAGTAAGTATACGTACTACCACTTGATGGTATAGTTGAAGCTAATTCCGCATAACAAAGTGCTGCTAAACAACACGCTAACCCTGCAATTAGGAAAGAAAATACAACTGCCGGTCCTGCTTCTGCAGAAGCCTTACCAGTCAATACTAAAATTCCTGAACCTATAATCGCTCCGATTCCAAATAGAACTAAATCCATTGTTCTCATCGTCGGATTTAACGTCTTATTTCTTGACTCTGCTAAAATAGAGTCAATTGATTTTTTTCTAAAAACGTTCATGATATCCTCCTATTTTAAAATAAATATTATTCACTATTAATAATATTTACTAATTATATCACAATTAAATAATTATTACTACTAATGCTTTTACTTATGTAAGTAAAGAAAAAAGTTTACTATGAATAATCTTAATAAAATAATATATAATTATTATTAAAGATATAATTTTTACAATAAAAAAGAGTGATTAAAAAATCAGAATTTCAGAGTAATGATTCCATCTAGTTCCCCCTCAAAGTTTATTAGAAATCAAAAAAGTTTTTTTAGATTTCAATAAACTACTGCGTCTATGTATTCTCATATGAACTTTTTTAAATTCAGAATTTTTAACTTTCAAACTCAGCAATGATTTATAGAGATTTATTCTGATTTTACGCATAAAACAAAAACAAACCCCTTAAACATGAGTTTAAAGGGCTTTGTTTTATTAACGGCTGTAGTACTCAACGATAAGTTGTTCGTTGATTTCTGGGTGTA
>NZ_CAUQNQ010000026.1:0-19976 GCF_963519265.1 uncultured Gemella sp.
TTTCCTCCTTCCTACTTTTTCTTTAAATATAGGAGATAATTATATGAACAATGTTCTTGCAACTATGTGCTACGTTGATGATGGCGAAAATTTTTTAATGTTAAAAAGAAATAAAAAAGAAAATGATATACATGAAGGTTTAACAATTAGCGTTGGCGGAAAATTCGAACCAGGTGAAAGTCCAGAAGATTGTGTCGTTAGAGAAGTTAAAGAAGAAACAAATCTTGACATAATAAATCCAAAACTTAGAGGCATTATAACGTTCCCTAATTTCGATGGTGAAAAAGACTGGTACACTTACGTATATACTGCGACAAATTACAAAGGAAATTTGACTGAAGATTGCAACGAAGGCGATCTAATATGGGTGAAAAAATCAGAAATACAAAATATAAAAACATGGGAAGGGGATTACATCTTTCTTGATTGGTTAGTCAAAGATAAACCATTCTTCTCAGCTAAATTCAACTATAAAGATAATAAATTTATCGATTATGAAGTAACATTTTATGAATAAACAGAGGGATAATATTATGAATATTGAAATTAATACAGAGTTCAAACAAAATTATACAGTAGCAGAAAACAATACTGCTAAAAATATGGGTAGTGGTGATTTAGATGTACTTGCAACACCAAGTCTTGTTGCATTTATGGAAAACGCCGCTAAAAATTACTTAAATACCTTTCTAACAGATGATTTAGGAAGCGTTGGTAGTAATATCAATATAAATCACCTAGCGCCTACTCTTATCGGTAAAGAAATCACCGTTCAAGGTCAGATAACAGAAATTATCAAAGAAAAAATAATAATTTTTTCTTTAGAGGCTTTCGAGGGAGATAAAAAAATTGGAGATGCTACTCATACCAGAGTTATCATTAATAACGAAAAATTCTTAAGCAAACTTTCATAAGAATCATTAAAAATACCATAAATAGCAAAAAGAGAGTGACTCTACAAAATCGTGATTTCTTAAGAAACAAGATTTTGTAGAGTCACTCTCGCAAAGTTTATTAGATATCTAAAAAGCCTTTATAAAGCAAATTTAGATATCAATAAACCACTGCGTCTATGAGTTCATATATGAACTTTGTTAAATTTCAGGACTTTTGGGTCAGCCCCTTTTTTTACAATTTTACTTTTTAAAATTCATTAGAAAACATTAATTCTAAGAAATACTCTTTTAGAACTTTGATATAAGTTCCTTTCATTCCTAACGACTTAGATTCAATAATTCCCGCACTTTCTAATTTTCTTAATGCATTTACGATTACAGATCTAGTAATTCCTACCCTATCAGCAATTTTACTTGCAATAAGTAAACCTTCAGTACCATCTAACTCTCTAAAAATGTGTTCAATAGCTTCTTTCTCAGAGAATGATAATGAATTCAGTGCCATGTTGACCATATCCTTGTCACGTGCTAAGTTTTTCTCTTTATCTTGTTTCTCATGTAAAATTTCAATTCCTACTACTGTTGATGCATATTCAGCTAGTACTAAATCATCATCTTTAAAGTCACTATCCATTCTACCGATAACCAGTGTTCCTAAACGATCTCCTCCTCCACGAATAGGTAAGATAACCGTATAGCTATTACTTTCGAAACGTTCTTGTTCTTCCTCAGGGAAGATAGATAATGGATCTTGGAATGGAATATTTACTTTTGTAGCATATACTTTTAATGTTGCATCTAAGTAAGCTTTAGGAACTTTTCTATCTTGAATAATTTTTTCCATTCGTTCATTAGAATAATCAATAATCGAATCATATCCAAGTATATTACCTTCAGTATCAAGAATATATACGACTGAATCTAGAATTGGACTAAGACGCATAGCCATAGCTTCAAAGTCTACATTTTCATGGCGTCCTTCTTGTAAAATTGTACTAATTTTTCTTGTTTTTTGTAATAAACTTGCCATTAATTTTCTCCTTACAAAATACTTCCTTGCTTATTATACCATTAATTTTAATAAATTGTAAGACTTTTTAAAAATTAATTTAATCAATTTTGAAATTTTCTAACATTTCAAGTGATCTTTTAGCATATCTTTCGTATTTTTCCTTTTTATCTTTAATTCTTTCTGGAAGTGGTTTAATAATTCCAAAATTCGCATTCATAGGTTGGAAATTTTTACTTGTATTATCTACGATATAATTTGCCATTGCACCTATCATAGTTTCTGTTGGGAATACTATTTCTTTATCTTCAGTATTGTACAAAGCATTTAATGCTGCTACAATCCCTGAAGCTGCACTCTCTACATATCCTTCTACCCCTGTCATTTGACCAGCAAAATAGATATTTTTTTCTTCTTTTAATCTATAAGTTTTTTCTAATAATTGTGGAGAATTTAAGTATGTATTTCTATGCATAACTCCATAGCGGACAATATTAGCATTTTCCAATCCTGGAATCATGTTGATAATTCTCTTTTGTTCTCCCCATTTTAGGTGCGTTTGGAATCCTACGATGTTATATAAAGTTCCTTCACTATTATCTTGACGCAATTGCACTACTGCGTATGGTCGCTTATCAGTTTTTGGGTCTTCTAATCCAACTGGTTTCATAGGTCCAAATAATAAAGTTTTTTCTCCACGTTTAGCCATTTCTTCAAAAGGCATACAACCTTCAAAATAAATTTCTTTTTCAAATTCTTTTAATGGAGCTGCTTCCGCATTTATCAATTCATTATAAAAATTAAAGAATTCTTCTTTTGTCATCGGGCAGTTTAGATATGCTGCTTCACCTTTATCATATCTTGATTTCAGGTAAACCTTATCCATATCAATTGAATCTTTTTCAATAATAGGCGCTGCTGCATCATAGAAATACAATCCATCTTGTTTTGTATAATTTCTAATATCTTGACTTAATGCATCAGATGTAAGAGGACCTGTCGCAACAATTACCGGTACATCTCCTTTAGGTATTGTTGGTAACTCCTCACCAATTACATTAATATTTGGATGATTCTTGATAGTTTCTGTAATCATTTCTGAAAATTTATCTCTGTCTACAGCTAACGCTCCGCCTGCTGGTACTTGAGTCGCATCTGCACATTTAATTATAATAGAATCTAACATTCTCATTTCTTCTTTTAAAAGACCAACCGCATTTGTTACGTTATTAGCTCTTAAAGAGTTAGAACATACTAATTCTCCAAAATTTTGAGTCTTGTGCGCAGGTGTCATTTTTTTAGGTCTCATTTCGTAAAGATCTACTTTAACTCCACGTTTTGCTAGTTGCCAAGCAGCTTCACTCCCTGCTAAACCAGCACCTATTACTATTACTTTTTTTTCCATTAATTGTCTCTCTTTCTATCTTTATAGTAATCCAGAAAAATCATCTTTTTCTTCTTTTTTAACTTCTTGTTCTCTCATATCTTGAGTAACTACTCTACCATTCTTATCAAATAGATATGTTTCCACACTAGCTAGTGTCTCAGCAATTAGATCAGAATAGTCATCACGAGCTTCATAAGCTGTTATTTTTTCTAATCTTGGCTTGGTTTTCGGTGCTTTCGGTGTGAAGATTGTACAACAATCTTCAAACGGTAAATTAGAAATTTCTAAAGTATCTATTTCTTGTGCTATTTTAATTATGTCAACCTTATCCATAGTTAACAATGGACGTAATACCGGTAAATTAGTTACCTCATTAATACAATTCATTGACTCAAGCGTTTGCGATGCTACTTGACCAAGAGATTCACCTGTAGCAATAGCTAAACAGCCTTCTTTTTTCGCAACTTCTTCAGCGATACGTAGCATAAATCTTCTAGTTGAAGTCATTGTGTAGTTTGAAGGGACACGTTTTACAATTTCTGTTTGTAACTTTGTAAAGTTTACAACATGAAGTTTAATTTTACCTACAACTTGACTTAATTTAATTGTTAAATTAAAAATCTTTTGTAAAGCTTCAGCTGAAGTAAATGGTGGTGATTGGAAGTGAATCATTTCAACTTCTACACCTTTTACTTGCAGTGTATGAGCCGCTACTGGTGAATCGATACCTCCTGATAATAATAACAATGCTTTAGAAGAAGTATTTACCGGGAATCCTCCTACCCCTTTAATAAAGTCGGTAAAGATAAAAATTCCTTCACTTCGTACTTCAACATTAATTATAAAATCCGGTTGTTTAACATTTACTTTTAAATTTTTATAATTAATCAGAACATGACTTCCAAATACGTTATTTAATTCATTTGTATTGTGTGGGAAGTTCTTATTAGGTCTTTTAGTTTGGATTTTGAATTTATATTCTTTATCTAATTTAGTTTCTAAAAGTCTATCAATAACCTTTTTAGCTTCTTCAACATCTAATCCAGCTCTTAATACTGGAGAGAAATTATGAATACCTGGGACTTTTTTTAATCTCTCCATGATTTCTTGAACATCTTCATTATGATCTAGATGAATATACATTCTATCTCTTTTTGTTTGGACATGAAAACCTGTTAATCCTTGAAGATTGTAACGTATGTTTTTTGTTAATTTTTTTAAAAACTCATTTCTGTTACCAGATTTTAATGTAAGTTCTCCATATCTTACTATAATATGACTAAATTCCACTTTCAATTACCTCTTTAAATTTTTTATTATATTCATCAATGAATACTTCAATAAATGTTTCAACTTCTTGTTTAGTAGTCTCATTCGAAAAACTTACACGAATGCTTCCCTCTATATTCTCTCTTGATAAACCTCTTGCAAAAAGAGCTTCATTTAGATGGAAAGTTTTTGATGAGCAAGCACTTGTCGTTGAAACCATTATCCCCCTTTCATTAAGGGCATTAACTATTGCTTCTCCTTTTATTTTAGGTAAGCTTATATTTATAATTGAATCAATATACTTTTCATTTAAAGGTGAATTAATCACCATGTGCTTGTATTTTGAAAATTCATTAACAATCATAGCCTTAAATTCTCTATGTTTTATTTTTACAGCTTCTACTTTTTCTTGTGATAATCTCAGAGCTTTCGCAAGACTTGCCGCAGCTGCAACATTTACCGTACCACTACGTAAACCGTCCTCTTGACCTCCACCAAAAGTTATATTGTGAACTGTTCTTCTAGATTTTAAATACAGTACACCAATACCTTTTATACCATGAAATTTATGTGCTGAAATAGCATAGCTATCAACTTTTGATAAATCAAGTTTATCTTTTAATACTCCTTGTACTCCATCAACATGGAAGTGAACCTTCGGATAATCTTTTAATATTTCTGAAATTTCTTCTATTGGTTGAATTACTCCAAAAACATTATTAACCTGCATTACACTTAATAAAATCGTCTCTTTTGTTAGTAAAGTTTTTAGATGATTTAAATCGACTACTCCATCTTTATCAACATTCAAATAGTCTAATATAAATCCTCTTCTCTCTAATTCTCTAAAAGATTCTAAAACTGACGGATGTTCAATTTTTGAAACAATAATCCTATTACCAAAATCTTTCTTATGCTCAACACTTCCTAGTAAAGCTATGTTATTACTTTCAGTAGCACAAGAAGTAAAAAATATACTGTCTTCCGCCACTTGTAAGATAGATGCTACTTGTCCTCTGGCAGCTGAAAGAAGTTTATTAGTTGTTTTTCCAAATTTATTGATACTAGCAGCGTTACCAAAATAAGAATTGTTAACTTCAACAAATGTATCAAGTACTTCTTTATACGGTTTAGTTGTAGCACAATTATCTAAATATATCATACTATCTACCTTTCTTTTTTTATTTTTCAATATATCTAATTTTAAAATTATTACATTTTAAACCACCTTAAAGTATATAACAAAATAGATATTTTATCAATTAAAGTGGCTATTGTTAATAAAACTAATTCATTTGTTAATTCCCAAATTAAAGAAGCGACTCAAAAATCATAATTTTGAAGAAATCGATTATTTCAAGTCACTCATTCAAAGTTTATTAGACATCTAAAAAGCTTTTATAAAGCAAATTTAGATATCAATAAATCACTACATTTATGAATTCTCATATAAATTTTTTTAAAATTTTGAATAAAATCCTTAATAAAAAGCTATTTCGAACGTAAAAACTATGTTAGAAATTTACCACTAATTCAATCAATCATAATTTTTAAATTAATACCTTATAGCGCTACTTTGTTAATCAATAATCAAAAAAGGAACAACTAATAACTATCATTTTTCATAGTTACTAGTTGTTCATTGCTTTCAAGCAGCCCTATTCTGTGTATTCATTACCTACAACATCTTTAAGAATCTGGTCCCACTTCGGTAAATTACGGTCTATTCTAATAGCACGATCACTATCAGTACCAAGAATATTATGTGAACTTGTAGCAAGAATTACTACCTCACCATCTACATAAAATTCATAAGAAAATATAGTTTTAATACCACTATGCTTTTCTATCCACGTCTTAATAAATATATCTTGACTATTATATCTAATATTCGATCTAATTGAATACCTAACATCAATATCAGCATAATATAAATTATAATCCATCAATGAATCAATATCTATTCCTAAGCTATTTAAATAATATTTTTTAGCCAAATTCATCCAATCATAAACATATTTATTATCTAAAAAACCTGCTTGATTGAAGAATTTTTTTTCTAATTTAAATTTTATTGTTTTTTCGTACACTTTATTTCTCCTTTGCAATCAACTCTGAAATTTTCTCCATTAAAATTGCAGTAATCTCATCGTGACTCTTACCTTCTTCTTTTAACGAGGCAGCATCAATTTCATCACCAATTACAATCTTAATACTAGAAAAAATTCTAAAATTTTTATCAGGGATAATTGCAAATGGGATAATTTTAGTTTTTGCTCTTGTTGCTATGAATGATGCTCCATTGTGAGACTCTCCTAAATCTAATTCTTTCGAATGTGAACGCGTTCCTTCAGGAAAAATCCCAACAACTTCACCTTCCCTAAGCAATTTTATGCTATTATTAATTGCAGCTCTATCAAACGTTCCTCGCTTAATTGGAATTGCTCCTGTAGCTTCCAAAGCCTGTTTTACAAAAATTATTTTAAACAATTCTTCTTTCGCAATAAAACGAATTTTCTTATCAAAGAACGCTGGGAATAATAACGGATCATGATTACTTAAATGATTTCCTGAAATTACAACACCTTTAGCATTTTCTATTTTTTCTTTATTGATAATAGTGACTTTATAAAAAATCTTATAATAGAACGCTAATAAAATTCTAATAAAATTATACATAGTACTCTCCTGCTAATTTCTACTTTCTACACTTTTTACCAATTCAGTCATTTTCTCAACAACCTCATCAATAGTCATACTTGTCGTATCTAATAATATTGCAGAATCCACCTTAACAAGTGGCGCAATATCTCTATTTTCATCCTGCCAATCGCGCGCTTTAATATCTTCTTTTACTTTTTCGAAGTCTACATTTGCAATACCTTGGCGTTCAAAATCCAACATTCTTCGTCTAGCTCTTTCTTCAACTGATGCAGTTAAGAAAATTTTAACATCAGCATTAGGAAGCACTACAGAAGCAATATCTCTACCGTCCATAATAATATTATTAGTATTGGCTAGATTTCTTTGAGTATCAATTAAGAAATCTCTCACTGCAGGCGATTTAGCGAATAACGAAGTAAATTTCGACACTTCTGCTGTACGAATTTTATCACTTACTTCCTCATCATTAACATAAACATATTGAACTCCATCAACATACTCAACTTTGAATTCAGTTTCACTTAATAATCCTTTAATTTTTTCTTCTTCTAATTCATCTAACCCATTAGCTAAGAAATTATACGTTAAAGCTCTATACATTGCACCAGTATCAACATAATTGAATCCTAATGATTTTGCTACCATTTTTGTTATTGTACTTTTTCCTGATCCTGCTGGCCCATCTACAGCCACCGATACATATTTCATCATTTACCTCTCAGACAAATTTTTTCATTATTTATTATAGCATAGTCTCGATTCAAACACTAGAATTAAAGTGAAAAAAGTTAATTTATCAGCTATAATTATCAATAAAATTAATTAAAAAATATATTACACTACAAATAATTTTACATTGGGAGTGACTCAAAAATCGTGATTTCGTAGAAATCGATTTTGTAGAGTCACCCCCGCAAAGTTTATTAGATATCTAAAAAGCTTTTATAAAGCGAATTTAGATATCAATAAACCACTGCGTCTATGAGTTCTCATATACACTTTGTTTAAGTTTAGGTCTTTTGGGTCAGCACCTTATTTCAATTTCAATCCTGCTAAACCTGCCAAAGCATTGTTTTCTAATTTTTCCTGTTTCATATATTTTTTCATGTCTACACGACTTGCTTTGTCTTTTTTACTAGATTTAATTCGTTTATCTACTTCTTTTTGTTTTAATGAATTACCACATTGGCAACGATAAGTAGCATTTTCACCATTACCGAATAATGTCATCTTCTTATGGCAATTATCACAACGCAGATTTGTTAATCTACTAATAACCTTACGATTACGACAGCTTGGATTAGAACATTTTAGCATTTTAGTACCTTTTTTATCTACTTCAAGCATAAAACTATCACATTCTTCACATTTCTTACCACTAATGTTATCGTGTTTAAATCTATCTTCACTATCTTTAATTTCCGCAATACATGATTTAGTATAATCTTTAACATCATTTAAAAACTTATCTTTTGAAAGTTTGTTTTTAGCGATATTATCTAATTGTTTCTCCCAAACCGCTGTTAAAGACGGGCTCTTAAGATTTTTAGGTACTAGATTCAATAACTGCTTCGCTTTGTTTGTAGTTTTGATTCGACCATTATCTAGAACTAAATAATCATTCGTAAATAATTTCTCTAATATATCTGCACGTGTTGCTACAGTACCAATACCATTAGTCTCCTTTAGAATCTTTCTTTCATTCTCATCCTCAACAAATTCAAATGGATTCTCCATAGCATAAATTAGCGTACCTTCAGTATAATAACTAGGTGGGGTTGTTTGTTTTTTATTATAAACTAATGATTCCAGTTTATGACTACCATTTTGAAGGTTAATAGTTTTGTCCTGTAATTCTTCTCGACTTAATTCCTTATAGCCTTCTTGAATCACTTTTAATCCTTTGGCAGAAAATACTTTATTTTCAATATTAAACGAATACGTAGTCTCTTCATATTTATACTCTGGTAATAAATTCTCTAAAAATCTCTTCGCTACCAAATTATATATTTTAGTCTCCATATCTGACATCGACATATAATTAGGTCTTTGCTCTGTTGGAATAATAGCGTGGTGATCGCTAACTTTTGCATTGTTAATAATTTTCTTAGTATTATAATCTTTTACTTTAAGTAATTTTGCAGTAGTTTCTCTAAAATCTCCACCGATAGCTTGAATACGATCTTTTAGAGTATTTTTCATATCACTAGTTAAATATCTACTATCCGTTCTTGGATATGTTAATACCTTATGTCTCTCATACAAACTTTGAACAATATTTAACGTTTGTTTCGGTGACATGCCGAATAACGCACTAGCAGTTTGTTGAATATCCGTTAAATTGTATAAAGGTTTTGCTGATGAAGTTTTAGCTTTCTTCTGAACCTCATTGAATTTAATTTCTTTGTTGATGTTCTTTTTAATAAATTGTTCCGCTTTTTCCAGATTAAACTCGCTATTACCACAACCGAATTTCACACCATCGATTTGCGCCTCAAAAGTATAATAATCTTTTGGTTTAAACTGTTTAATTTTTTCTTCTCTCTCAAAAACCATCTGCAATGTTGGAGTTTGAACACGACCACAGTTAAGTGATGCATTATATTTCAATGTTAATGCTCTTGATGCATTAATACCAACTAACCAGTCCGCATTAGCACGTGCTATACCAGAATGATATAATCCAAGATACTCTTTACCATCTTTTAAATTTCTAAATCCATCTTTAATCGCCTTATCTGTTACAGAAGAGATCCATAGTCTTTTTACATTTTTATTGCATTTCGCCTTATCGATAATATAACGAGCAACAAGCTCCCCTTCACGACCTGCATCAGTCGCAATGATAACTTCATTAACATCTTTCCTGTTCAAAGCATTTTCAACTACTTTATACTGTTTAAAAGTTTTCTTAATTACTTCTGTTTTCATAAACTTTGGAATCATCGGTAAATTCTCTAAATTTACATTATTAAATTCCTTATATTTATCAGGTGTTTGAAGGGTAATTAAATGCCCTAGCGCCCAAGTAACTACATACTTATCCCCTTCAAGACAACCATTTTTATTATTTTTCGCACCAAGATTCCTCGCAATATCACGAGCAACCGAAGGCTTTTCACAAAGTACTACACTTTTCATCAATAAATTCCTCTCATATATATTCTTCACTACAATAATTATTATAATAGAAATAGTTTAAAATAACTAGTAAAATTAGAAAGTTGATACATACTGCATTGATTATAAATGTAAAAAACAATCTCAACTGATTTTCAACTAACACAAAGTTACATCAAAAATTTCTTCTAAATCAAATTCAATTATTGTAGGAGGCACTCCTATTTCTGTAAGAAGCATATTCTTATCTTCTGGATATTTTGATAAATAATTTTTTAAAATACTTCTGACTCCAATTCACTATTTCATAATAACCATATAGCTTTAGATTTTCTTTAGCTTTTTCTTCATTCAGTATTCTTAAATTTCTAGATTTCAATAATTCTATTTGACTATCTATATTATTAAATTTTTTCATAATCTTATTCCCCACTCACTTTAACATGCAAAAAAGCCCCTGTACAGACAAGAGCTTTTAGGTAGGACGAACCACGTCCATTTCTTTATTAACTCCATTATATAATATATCTATACACCTGTCAATGATTCACCTTTAAAACTGTAAAATATATATATCTTAATTGATTTTCATTTTAAAACATTTCATATATATTATAATTGATTATCTTTAAAATAACTAATAAAATAAATAATCACTATCAATTTCTTTTTACTTTAGTTGTAAAATTGAGTTGATATATATTATAATTTAAATAACAACTAAGGAGGACTATTCTATGAAACTTTATTTAGCTGGAGCGTTATTTAACGAGGCTGAAATAGCTCAACGTTTAAAAGAAGGAAAATTATTAAAAGAAAAATTTGGAGAAAGATTATCTGTCTTTAATCCAATAGAACAACCTTTTAACGAAGATAAACAAACATTACCAACACCAGAAGATATTTTTAACGGGGATACTCACGCTGTAGAAAATTGTGACATCTTCTTAGCTGATGTCACAAATGAAGATAGTGGTGTAATGGTTGAGTTAGGAATTGCAATTGCACTTAAGAAAAAGATTATCGCTATAAATTCAGATATTCGATTAAAATCAGCAAACAAATATGATATTCCTAGCTATGCAATGAATCATTACGTTCTTGGGGGAATTTTAAAACATGGTACACTAGTTTACAATTTTGAAGAAGCACTAAACGAACTTGATAAACTATTTTGTTTAAAAAATCACTTATAATTAATAAAATAAGCGAGAGCAACTTGAGAATTTTGATTTAAAATAATCAATTTCTAAAGCTAATCTCGCTTTTTACTTATTTAACTTTTAACTTTTTATCTTTCAGCTCTAATACTACATCAGCAGCACTCGCTAATTGATTACTATGAGTAACAACTATAACACATTTATTGTTTTCTACAGCTACCTTTTTCAAGATTTCGATTATCTCTTCGGCAGTACTTTCGTCTAAGTTTCCTGTAGGTTCGTCAGCTAGAATTATAGGTGCTTCAGATACTAATGCTCTTGCAATAGCTACACGTTGTTGCTGCCCTCCAGAAAGTTTCATAACATTACGATTGATTTGCTCTTCTTCCAATCCAAGTTTTAATAGAATATCCTTACTTGCATTTTTTGAAACAAGTTTTAAATTTTCTAGTGGAGTCAGATAATCAATTAAATTATAATTTTGAAACACTAAAGAAATATCTTTACGTCTATGTTCACTATATCCTATTTTTTCAATATTTGTATTATTGAATAATATCTCTCCACTTGAAGGGCTATCTAATCCCGCTAATAACGATAGTAAAGTTGATTTCCCAGCTCCTGACTTACCTACTATCGCATAAAACTTCCCTACTTCAAAATTATAAGTAATTCCACTTAAAACTTTTGACTTACTATTATCATATAAGTAACTTATATTTTTCAATTTAAAAATCGACATTTCTTATTCCTCACTAATTAATATTCGTTAAAATTTTCTTCGGTTTCATCTTCAAGATTGGTAATAACGCCACAACTACCGAAATAATCACTATAGCTATCATTACTATAACTAAATTAACAATATCTATTCCATTAACAGACATCTTCATTAATTCATCAGCTATTGATTTTGGTAGTTCCTCAGAAAATATACTTCCCACATTGCTCGCTAAATACTTGATAGTCGCTATCTCTATACCGAGTGCAATCATTAGACCAACTATTGTTACCAATAATACCTCAACTATAAATTGTAACACTAGATTTACTTTACTAGTTCCTAACGACAGTAAAATCCCAATTTCGTAAGTTCTTTCACGAACCCAAAACATTAATATTAATGATAGTATAACTACTCCAACTACAACACTACCTATTCTTATCATATTAGTTATTTTCGTTATACTCTCTACTGATGATGTAACTAGCTCATAATTTTTATTTGATTTAGAGACCATTAAGTTATTTATTCCTAAATTCTCAACAGCTTTAATTACATCGTCTAACTTAGTAGGATCTTCAACTCCGTATTCTACTGAAGTTACTTTATTATTAGCTATTAAATTTGATAATTCTTGACTTGATTTATAATCAGTATAAACTGTATTTTCAATAAAATCTGAACTTAAGCCGTTAAATGTATTAGTCTTTTCACCAGAATAGATTCCAACAACTTCCAACTCTAATATTTTACCTTCTTGTGATAATTTAATTTTATCACCCAAATTAACATTATTTAATTCAGCGAATTTTTCGTGAATCATGATTTTATTCTTATCATTTTCTTCAATATGTCTTCCCTTTTCCAATTTTAAAACTTCACTCTTAAAATCAATATTACTTTTAGAAGCGGTAATACCATTCAACATCACTAAATTGCTATTATTTTTTATTTCATCGTTTAAAGTAATATTTTGATTTTCTTGAACTACCTTTTTTTCTTCAACAACAACTGGTTTTGAAAAAATATAATTTTTCGTAGTTATTCCTTTTAATTCTTCAATTTTTTTCAAAGTATCCTTTTCTATTTCTTTATTGGTTTTATCTATACTTTCAATAGTAAATCCAAAATTAACATCTTTATATAAATTTTTAGAAATATTATTTACCGTAGTATTCAAAACACTACCACTTAATAAGCAAAATGATATCAGTGTCACTATTAAAAACAAAATACTACTTCTAACTTTTTTTCTAATAATATAAAGACATGCCCTATTAAAAATACTCATCGATTTCTCCTTACATTAATTAATATCAGATAATAAATCTTTAGGTTTTCTATATGCTAATCTGCTAGATGCAATTCCTACAGCAATGACAATTATTACGACACCAACAAATACCACTGTCAGCATATTATCCATACTGACACTTACATCTAGAGCAGTAATAATTTTATTTGCACCCTCTACCTCAGCATTAGCCCCCAGATTAACTCCATTAGCTTGATTTGAAATAGTTTTACTTACAGATTTAACAGATTGTTGCAGTATCTGATTTCCGATATTTTGACTAATTGCACTTCCTACGAAATATGAAGCGATAAAGCTTGGAATACTAATTAATAGAACTTCAAGAATAAATTGTCCTATGATACTCGCTTTAGTCATACCAATCGCTAAACTTACACCGATTTCTTTTCTTCTACTATTTATCCATAAGAATAATATTAGCGACAGAATCACTATGCTAAAGAGTATTGTACTTATGAATACACCATTAGTCAGACTATAAATTGTATCTAATGATTGTTGAAGAGCTGGGAAGTTTTGATTACTTTTAACTAACATATACTGTTTCCAATTAATAGGAAGCTTTTTAGCATCATTTATAATACTATCAACTTTATCTTTCCCATCAACTAGGAATGTTGCATCTTGATAAATTTCTTTACCATCTTCATAGTTGTATAAAGTTTTTGTTGTTTGAGTATCAGCTATAAAAATATTATCATAGAGTTCCATATGACTAGACGTAGCACCTTTATTCTGACCTCCAAAAATACCAACTACAGTAACTTCAACTTCTTTATCAGATTTTTTCTCATTATCTGCGTCATTTGGATTACCTTTTAATTTAATCTTATCTCCAACTTTAACTTTATTCTTCTTAGCGAAACCTTCATGAATTAAAACAGAATTTTTATCATTATCAGTTAGATGACGTCCTTCTATTAATTTTAACGTTTCTGCAGAGAATCTATCATCTAATGAAGAATCATTAGTTCCAGTTACGATAACCGTTTTAGAGAAAAGTTGTCTTTGCTTGTTGTTTTTCTCTTCTTGTTGATGATTCGCAAGTTTTAAAGGTTCTAAGTAAATTAGATCCGCACTTACGTTCATTCTTTTGATATATTTCTTCACTCCTGGAAGATTTTTTATCTTCTCAATATCCTCGCCTATTAAGTTACCTGCACCCCTAGCAGTCCCTTGATTGGTTTTTCTATTTATCTCCATAGAAAAACTACTCGTTATATTTTGAAAAGTCTCTTTTGATAAAGCATCAGTTGATTTTTTAATTGATATAGTACTTAAAATTAATGATGACATAGTAGCTAATATCAAGAATATAACAAATGATTTAAAACTTTTTCTGGTTATATATAACCATGCCTTTTTTAGAATCGACATTCTTTACACCTCTTTTATTTATTTTTATGTAAATAGTATTAATAACTATTATCATTCTATAATTATATGATAACGTTTTTACTTAAAATATAGCTTATATATTTTAAATAAATTTAAAAAAATATTTCTAATCTTATAAACAAAAAAGTTCAAAACATCAGAGATTTTCTCCTCATGTTATGAACTCTATTATTTTATAACTATATTTTATATTGAAAATTGATTACTAAAACTCAAAATCAATTCCTGTTTTATTACGTTCATAAAAACTTCGAACTAAGCTATCTCTAATATGTATATCTGATTGCATATTATACAACTCAATTTGAGCATCAATAATGCGAATACACTTATTGGCTAATTCTACCCCTTCTGGTTTGTTTAGTTTCAATTGCATTTGAGCTAATATAAAGAAGAAGGCATTAGCATGAAAATTAAAGTGTGTCAACTTATAGTAATTACTCTTTAACAATTCTATTGCTTTAAGACATTTACCCTCTGCTTCTTCTACATAACCCCTTCTAGACAATAACGCTATAGCACTATGCAAAGTAAGCAATGCCCTTTCCCCTTTATCAACAGAAAACATATCACCGACATCAACAGGCTTTAAATTCTCATCAATAATTCTGCGAATAAATTCAATAGAAATCTGATCTTCTCCCAAAACTCTCAACATTAAAGCCAATGTCAGTAGTTCATTTTTTGTATGTTTTTCTAAGTTTTGAAGATAGTCTAAAACAATTTTTCTATTTTCCATTATAATTTTAGGAATCATTTTTTCTTGGAAGAGTCCTAAATATTGTTCAATATATAAGCGCGTTGTCATAGAAATATTATCGCCTTCCAAAATTTTAATAGCCAGAGTTTTGACAGCTGAATAATTCCCCGCATTTTCCAACGCATTAGCCTCTTTTAAAAATCCTGATTGATCTACTTCAATAAGAGGTAAATACTCAGAAAAATAATCTTGATAACATATACCGATATTTCTCAATAATTGTTCAAAAACCTCTAATGATACACTAGTCTCATCAGCTTCAAATCTAATAAGAGTTCTTGCTGATATAGCATTTCCAGCCGCATCTTTCAATTTGATTCTACGTTCTTCTCTAATTTTTTTAAAGATTTTTCCATGTATATTCTTATCGTCCATTTAAGTATCCGCCTCCTAAATTAGTCTTGTTATAATTATAACATAAATCATGCAACTAATGTTGAAATACATTTTATTTTTTCACGATATTATGTCGACTTGGGGTTGAGCCAAAAGGTCTAAATTTAAAAAAGTGTATACGATAACTCATAGACGCAGTGATTTATTGATATTTAATAAACCACTGCGGAAAGTGACTCGACAAAATCTTGCTTCTACAAAATCACGATTTTTGAGTCACTCCCATGATGCTTCAACCGTAATCTATTATAGATCTTTTTTCAAAAAAATAAAAAAAGAGTAACTGACAACACAACACAACACAGTTACTCTTTTTTATATGCCTATATATTTCGCCGAATAATAATTTAGTTTATAAACTTCAAAATCAATATTTTTTCATCATTTATTTACTTAATTGTATTTAGGTACATAATACATTTTTTCTCCAATTTTGTTAATTTAAATCTATTTAAACACTTTTTCAAACAAATTTAAAATACGAGTCAACAAAATTACTTTTTATAAACTTTTTCTTCTTCTCTATAAAACATTGATTATAGCCACATTTTCCCTAGAATATCCATGTTAACGAAAAAACAACCAAAAGTGCTAACATGATATTTCAATTGTTTTGTAGCGAATAATAAGTACGGACTCTTATAGACAATTATCATTATATCATCAATTTTACATAAAATAACGAATTGTGATATAATTGTCACTTTTCGATATTTTAATAGTTATATTTAGGAAGAAGTGACATAGGTGACACTATTTTTACTAAAACACTGAACGTTCGGTTTTCAGGGGAAACATACGAGTAAAAACGTTAATCTCACCATTGCTTTTATAAATTATATCAAACATTAACAAATTACACTTGATAACCTACGATTTTTCCGTTAATCAAAAATACAAACATTTATAACTTCATTGAAAATCTAATCCAAAAAGTATTTTAAAGGACATTTGAATAATTATATGTTTTTTATTGTTCCTCATAAAAAGGGAGTGACTCAAAAATCCCGATTCCGAAGAAATAAGATCTTGTCGAGTCACTCCCCGTAAAGTTTATTAGATATCTAAAAAGCTTTTATAAAGCGAATTTAGATATCAATAAATCACTGCGTCTATGAGTTATCATATACACTTTTTAAAATTTTAGGACTTTTGAATCAGCCCTCTCTTAATTCATAAACTTCTTTTTTTGTTGTGTTGTTTTAACCTTCTTATAAGTACTTTTTATAAACTTCTAAACTTCCATTTTACAAAACATATTATTTTTAAAAATTGTTTATATCTATATATTATGCGAAACGTGAATTACTATTTTTCAATCATCAAAAATATATGTTTATAAAATATATCCTTTTCTTGATAGAGCATAACTATTACTTTTTAAGATTCTCTCTTTTATATATTACTTTATTGAAATACTCTATAGTCTTTAAAAACATCTGTTTAATTCAACATCACTTAAACAGTCAATACACCAATACACTAAAAACTTTTTATTTCAATTTATTAAATAATTCATCAAAGTTTCAAATCCTGCTAATAATGCTATACTTCGAAAACTAAAACATCCCTCCTTAGTTTATTTATACCTATATTTTATCATAACATTTTTATGTTTACGTATTTTGCGAAGAAATTGTCATTTTTCTCTTCTTTTCAGTAATTTTGATATTCAGGATGAACAATAAGTGACATATATGTCGTAAAACTTTAATATATAATTCAAAAATGGAAAATTATAACTATGAATATTAAATTCTTGCACTGTTTATCTCCTCTTTAAATATAATACATATTAATTAAACTGGGAGTGATTTATTATATATATATATCTTTTACAAAGCGAATTTAGAAATCAATAAACCACTGCTCCTACGAGTTCGCATATACACTTTTTTTAAATTTAGGACTTTTGGGTCAACCCCATTTCCTTAACAATTTCATAAATTATTAAAATTCAATATCAATACCTGTTTTATTTGCTTCACAAAAAGTTTTATAAACAATGTCTCTTAAACGTTTATAATAAGCATCATCCGTAATTTCCGCAACAATGTTTTTATATTTTAAAACCTTATTAGCAAGAGCAATACCTTCTTTTTTATTTTGGCGTAAATATGCTATAGCTAAGATGCTCATTACGTCGGCATAATAATTCATTTTTTCTATTAACAATGGTTGTCCATCAAAAAGTTCAATTGCCTCCTTACATCTTTTTTCAACTAATTCATAATAACCATTTCTTGATAAAAATGCTAATGATGAAATTAATAAATTACAATATGCCCCACCAACGTATTGATTCAGATAATTCCTAACGGGAATATTTTGTAAACACTCTTCAATAATTCTATCAATATATTCAACTGAATACTCTTCTCGTGAAGCGGAATATATTAAAAATTTAAGTCCGGACATTTCATTCCAACCTAATTTATTAGTTGACTCAATTATCTCCCTAATTATTCTCTTATTATTATCAAATAATTCTCTATCTTCTTTCCAACCCACTGCTTGTATAGCCGATAAAATATCTAGTCTTTTTGATAGTTCAATATTTTTTTTCTTTAGTTCCTTTTTACATTCATTTACTATCTTTGATGGAGAACCAGATTGTAGATATTCATTAATTTTTTTTGAAAATTCAGAAGTTTCTATGTTAGCATTGTCATAGTAATATACTAAATAATCTAGAAACTCTATACCACAATTTCCCAATAATTTCTCAAAAACTGCAATTGAAATACTAGTATCATCAGTTTCAAAGCGCATTAATGTTCTCGTAGAAATTACATCGCCTGCGACATCTTTTAACTTATATCCTCTCTCCTCTCTTAGTTTTTTAAAAATACTTCCATGCAAATTCTTCTCATTCATTCCTTATCTCCTAAACTTTAATATTAAGAATAATTTATACCTATTTTCTTCTATAAATAAATACATTAAAGATTATTAAAATAGTCTTTTCTTATATATTTTACCATTAAATTAATACTTATTTTAATTACGTGACAAATACGTCATATTCTAATATATTCTCTTTATATCTATAAAAATAACTGCTCTATGTGACATATTCGTCACCTTTTACTCTCTGTTTTTCAATCTGATTTTTACAAAAATAAACCTCGAGGTATAGTTCCAATTACCTCGAAGTTCATCTCTATTTTCATATTAGATTATTTCCATAAATCTTCTAGTAAGTGAGTTTGTGTTCTATCTGGTCCAGTAGAGAATACAGAGATTTTAACACCTACTAATTCTTCAATTTTTTCTAGATATTTTCTTGCGTTATCAGGAAGCTCATCTAGTGATGTTACGCCTGTAATATCTTCATCAAATCCTGGTAATGTTTCATAGATTGGCTTACAATCTTTAATGATGTTTTCATTAGCTGGGTATTCTGTTAAGATTTCACCTTTATAATCGTATGCTGTACAGATTTTAATTTCTTTAAGTCCTGTAAGAACATCTAGACAGTTTACTGACAGATTAGTCATACCTGATACACGAGCTGAATGACGCATCACTACAGTATCAAACCATCCAATACGACGTGGACGTTTAGTAACTGTTCCGTACTCATGACCAACTTCACGAATTGTATCTCCGATTTCATCGAATAATTCAGTTGGGAATGGTCCATCACCTACACGTGAAGTATAAGCTTTTGAAATTCCTAATACTTTAAGACCGTTTGTTGGTACGAATCCATTACCTACTGTGATTCCACCTGCAGATGGATTAGATGATGTAACATATGGGTATGTACCATGATCGATGTCTAACATTACACCCTGAGCACCTTCGAATAAGATATTTTTATTTTCATTTTGTGCATCTTCTAATACTTTAGAAGTATCTGTAACATATTG
>NZ_CAUQNQ010000027.1:0-19293 GCF_963519265.1 uncultured Gemella sp.
ATCAATAAGACTGCTTTTAAGCAATCTACTTACATATTGTATTATATTCTTACGTACTTGTCAACCTTTAATAGCAATTTATTAACATATTTCTGAAAAAATAATCTTTTCATTAATACACTAACTACATTATTTTTCTGATAACCAGTTTTTAAACTCTTCAATAAAATTAGCATATCCTTCTTTATTCTTGTGACTTGGCACTTGAGCTAAGAACACTTGATTTGGCAACTTTGTTTGACCTTTTTTAGTTATAAGAATAATAGCTTTTTGTTGAGAAGCATTTTTGAACATCTCATCAGGTAAAGTAATTACCGCATTTAGATTAATATCTTCTTCTAAGAATTTCTTGAAATTGTCTTCAAGCTCAAGGACTTTCTTAGATACTACTAATACCCCTACCCCATTATCATTCAAGTAATTAGCCGCTTGCTCGATGAATAGTAAAGCATTTAAACTGTATCCTTCTGCACTACAAAGTTTATAGTTTAGGCTGTTATCCTCATCTGCATAATAGCCAAAAGGTACATCACTGATAATTACATCTTGTTTCTTAATATTTAAAGGTTTAAGAGCATCTTGATTAATAATTTCAACATTAGTTTCTAATAAATTGAAAATATTTTGTTGTAATCTTGCGTAGTTATTATCAACATCAACAGAAGTTAGTTCATATTCACCTTTTGATAAAGCTGATAGATTAATTAAGAAGTTTCCACTTCCACTAGCAAAATCAGCTACAGAAATCTTCTCGTTATTGTATAAACACTCTAAAATATGAGATACATACATAGTTATAACTTCTGGTGTAATGTCATAACTAGGATTATTCAACTCTTTAAGAGCTTTTAATAGTAAAAATTGATAAGCTTTTTTAATATCCTCTTTAGAAAAATTGTCGACAATATCAAAATAATCCTCATCATTCTCCAAAGTTAAGTAATTCACTAAAGAGTCAAAATATAACCCTTCACCTTTGTTCTCTTCTACCTGTTTATCTATCTTAAAAAATAATTTTTCTAAATCTGACATGGTTCCTCCTTATTCATTTTCAATAATATTTTTTAATACTGGCTCTAACTTCGAAATTATTCCAGTTACTAACGCATTCCCCATCATAAAATATCTTCGACGCATAGGCATCGTGTTAGTCCAATTAGGTGGGAACATTTGTATCATCTCACACTCTACTTCCGTCAAAATTCGATATTTTTTATTAGTTTTATCAAATACTATGTGAGACGAACGATTGATAGTTCCCTCACTTGTCAGCATTGTTCTAGCAGGTTCTTTAATATTTTCTGGAAAACTCATTGCTCCTTCACTATAAATATATTTATGCCCAGTTTTTGATTCACGCTCTATTCTTTTAGATCCTTTTAGATATTTCCATTTATCTAATTTATCTTCTTCTGCAAAGTATTTGCTTAAGTCTTCATCATTATATTTTTCTGCATTTTTTAATAACTTCTCTAGCGAATAAATTTCAGATTTTCTTGGAGTTACATCTCTATGAATAATCTTTCCATCTATCATCATTCCAGTATCTAAAAACTTCCCATCTTTATAGTTTTCTGTTACATCTAATGCATCAGAATAAGTATTAATATCTGTATTGAATATAATATCTAATTCACTTTCTGTTGGGAAAACTTTTTCAAAAATACTGTTTTCAAGGTTTTGTTCGTTTTTTATACTCTTAGAATACTTTGTATTTTTTTTAGAAGCAAAAATAAATACTCTTCTACGTTTCTGTGGCATTCCATAATCACCAGCATTTATTACTCTCCATTGTACATAATACCCTAATTCATCAAACGTCTTTAACATAATTGCAAAGTCACGTCCTCTTTGAGATGCTGGAGATTTTAATAATCTATCAACATTCTCAAGAAGTACAAATGGAGTATTTTTTTCTACTAATACATCTCTAATATCCCAAAAGAGTACACCTTTTTTTCCAGCTATTCCCTTTTCTCCACTTAATGAACGTGCAACTGAGTAGTCTTGGCAAGGAAATCCTCCAACCAATAAAGTATGATTTGGAATTTTTTTCTTATCAACTAAATTAATATCTTCATTAGAACAATCGTCCTCTCCAAATCTTGTTGTGTAGCATTCAAAAGCATGTTGCGCTTTTGTCGAAGGTTCAAACTGATTCGCCCAAACAAAATTCCATCCACCTTTTTCTATAGCTTTTCCACTTTTTTTATCAAATTCGCTTATTTGATTTAATCCAACTCTGAATCCACCAACTCCAGCGAATAATTCTACAACATCTAAATTCATGTTATTCTCCTTCAATTATGTCCTGAATATTCTTTAAAACATATGTTTTATTTAGCCAAAAACATTGTTTTGTCATCTTATCTCCATTTGGCAACTCATCCATATCACTATCTGTACCATTACCATATTTTATTCCATTTATTACATATGCTGATCTTTGAGCATGTGGTCTCAAATGAAATATTTGTGTTTCTTTTGATTTTAATAAGTTGTTACCTATCCTATTATCTTTTATTTCAAATTCTATCCCATTTATAAATTGAGATTGATACTTTTCCCATTCATGCTTTCCAATACCTTCTAAATCTGATATCGGCATATTCCAAAATTTAGAACCTATTAACTCATATTCTCCTGTCATATTTTCTTTAAATACAACAAATAGAAATCTTTTTTCATAGAAATAATTATATAACTCTGAACTATCAAAGATTTCTTGAACAAAATCTAAAATTTTAAATTTTGGAAATGACATACTCTCTCTAGGATTACCTTTTTTATCTATCCTTATTGTTTTTATTCCTATATTAGCTTTTTCAAATTCTTCAACATTATCTGTTTTAACACCAAGCATTCTTGATATCAAACTACTGTTTGCTTGTTTAGAATTTTTATTGATTTCAAATTGAGAATATAGTTCTTCTTCTGTTTTTCCTTTATATTCATTAATCTTGTTTAATACTACATTATCAAAAGTTTCTTCTTTCAATTCTGTATTTTTCAAAATAGAATCATATGTATTAATTTGTCCGACAACATAGTGATTAATCACATATGACATATATGATTGTTTTAATGAATATGCTCTTCTTTTTGCAGGAATTTCGCTATAATATTGCTTTTGTTCGCTTTTTTGGGCTGTTGCTCCTTTAGTACATGCACCCAAATATTTTGTATCACCTTCAGATAGTTCATGTGCTCTACCTTGTTGAATCTTAGTAATAATTGTAGAATAATCCTCTTTAATTATTATTAAATCATCTCTACAGCTCTCTGATAAAATAGAAAATAGTTTTACATACTCTATACTATACTCTGTTCTTAAAATATCTTTTTCTCTTAAATACAAAATTAACAACATTAATCTCATTTTTTCTAGTACATGAGATTTTTCAAATACAGGTTCAACAGGTCTATCATTAGGTATCATAGTAATAACTAATCTTTCTCCTGCTCTTAAACTACCATCTTTCTTTTTCTCTATAGGTGTTACCTTTAATTCCGTACCGGCTTCTAAAAAATCAGGATTAGAATCACTATTTGGCTTGTAATAAAAATAATATTCTTCTAACAGATTTCCTAAACTTCCCTTTCCTCTAGGATTATTAAAATATGCTATTTTATCTCGAAGTTCATTCTTTTCTGAATAACCAATACCACTTTCTCTTATCTCACTATTTGAATAATAGTCTTTTAGTACTTCAAAAAACTTTTTCCCTTCTAATTTTTTAGCATATTTTTCTATAGCCAATGGATTATTTTTATCATAAGGTAAATTCACAATAATACAGCTCCTAATCAAATAATAATTATTATACCATAATTTTTACAGCAATATGCCAATAATCATTTAATTTATCTATTTTTCTTTATCGAAAAAACCATTTAATAAATTTATATCATCATTCTCATAATATTCTTGATATAATTTATCCAAAACTAATTCATCTTTTATATTTTTCTCTATGTAAATCATAGCCTTAATATATTCTTTATAATTCGATTCTGATATTCTTTCAATAACTTTTACTATTTCTAAATATCCCATAATAATTCTTCCTCTAATTTTGTTATATTAGATCCTATCATCTATTTGTCCTAGTGTCAATACACTTACTCATTATTCTAATTAACAATATTTAAAAATCCACAAAAAAGGGAGTGACTCAAAAATCGCGATTTCGTAGAAATCGATTTTTCAGAGTCACCCCCGCACAGTTTATTAGATATCTAAAAAGCTTTTATAAAGCGAATTTAGATATCAATAAACCACTGCGTCTATGAATTTTCATACAAACCTTGTTAAAATTTAGGACTTTTGGGTCAGCCCCAATAATCTTATTAAATACAAAATTTGATAAATTAATATTCATTCAAACAATTTTATAAACCTTTTTTGAACTTTATCACAGGTATAACCGATATGTTCATAGAATTTATGTGCTTCTTCACGCTTTAAGGCAGAATTTAATCTAATAAAACTAATACTATTTTCTACAGCATATTGTTCTAGGCTTTTCATAAGTTTCTTACCTATTCCTCTACCTTGAAAATCAAGGTTAACAGCAAGCCCTAGAATATTTAATCCTAGATCACTATAGAAACTTTCATACATTTGAGCATGAACAAATCCTATAATCTTCCTTGTATTCTCATCTTCATAACCGATAATAATATGTTGTTTCTTGTCATTAGTTAGTTGCTCTATTTGTCTTTTCACATTTTCAACATCTACATCATAACCTAATGCTACTTTACAAATTTCTGCTACTTCTTGTGCATCTTCTATATTTATTTCTCTAAACATATACTCACCTTCTGATTTTATCAAATATTATTTAACGTGCAACTTACTGCAACTTAAATTCTATTATCTACTTCGCAATTTCTATTAAAGCTTGTTTTACTAAATCAAATTCTCTAGTACGAAGAGTTCTCATATCAAAGATAAGCTCGTTATCTTTAATACGTGTAATGATTGGAATTTCTACTTCTAATAAGCGACGTTCAATATCTGTCGCACTTAATCTTGGGTGCTCTAATTTTACTACAACACTATCTAGATAGCTTGCTGGATAGCTTCCTCCACCTACTTCTGCTTTGTCTTCAGCTATTGTAATCTTGAAGTCTAGGTCACTAAGTCTTGTTTTAAATACGTTTGCTTTAGCAAATAAACGTTCTTTTGATAATGAAATCATATGAAGTGTTGGAATGTGTTCTAACGCTTCTTTTTCATCTAGATATAATTTCAATGTAGCTTCTAGAGCTGCTAGAGTCATCTTATCTACACGTAATGCTCGAGTAAGTTGGTTCTTCTTCATTTGTTCAATATATTCTTTTTTACCAACGATAATACCTGCCTGTGGACCTCCAAGAAGTTTATCACCACTAAATGTTACGATATCAATACCACTATCTAGAACCTCTTTTACAGTTGGTTCATAAGGTAAGCCAAATCTAGAGAAATCAACAAACTGACCACTTCCTAAGTCATTTATAGATACCAGTTCATTTTCACGAGCAAGATAAGAAATTTCTTCATTAGATACTTCTTTAGTGAATCCTACAATCTTATAGTTACTAGTATGAACTTTTAGTAACGCCCCTGTGTTGTCAGTAATTGCGTTCTCGTAGTCTTTTAAGTGTGTTTTATTAGTAGTCCCTACTTCGACAGGAGTACCACCACTTAATTTAATAATCTCAGGAATTCTAAATGCTCCACCGATTTCTACTAGTTCTCCACGAGAAACTACTATTTCTTTATCTTTAACTAGAGTATTTAATGTTAATAATACCGCCGCTGCGTTGTTGTTAACTACAAGTACATCTTCTGCACCTGTTAATTTTTTGATAATATCAATAAGATGAACATAACGACTACCGCGTTTTTTATTATCAATATCAAACTCAAGATTAGAATAGTTAAAAGCTACACTTTCAATGTTTTCTTTAATCTTCTGACTTAGTAAACTACGTCCTAAATTTGTATGTAAAATTGTTCCAGTTGCATTAATAACTCGTCGTAAAGAATTTTTATCTTCACTCTTCACTATTTGTTTAACTTCTTCTACAATTTTTTCTAAACTTGGAACTTCATGTAGTTCTTCGTTTAATATTTCTTGTTTAATTCCATCAATATAGCTTTTAATAGCTGATTTTACTCCTACTTCTGTATGTTCTTGAATTAACGTTTTAATTTCATCTAATAATAAAATCTTATTTATTGCAGGAATTTGTGATAATAATTGTTTTGACATAATATTTCTCCTAAATTTCTTTTGCTAATGTTTTTATAGCGTTAATAGCGTAGTCTACTTCCTCATCTGTATTCATGCTTGAGAATGAGAACCTTACTATCCCTTGTTCTTTTGTTCCTAGTACCTCATGCATTAGCGGTGCACAATGTGCTCCAGGCCTAACTGCAATATCATATTCTTCAGCAAGAACATCTGCAACGTCTGAGGCTGATATTCCTTTGAAGTTTAATGCTACTACCGCAGTACGATCTTTTGTAAAATCCCCATAAAACTCTAAACATTCCAAGTCTTTTAATTCATTATAGAATCTATTCGCAAAGTCGATTTGTTTTTTATAAAGATTTTCAATGCCATGCTTATTTATATATTTTATTCCCTCATGTAAACCTAGGATTCCGGAAGTATTCAAAGTACCCGCTTCTAAGCGTAGTGGATATTCCCCAGGGTGCTTTTCATCGAATGTTCTAACACCACTTCCACCGACTTTAAATCTCTTAATCTCTGGTTCTTTAAGTCTCACACATAGACCACCGATTCCTTGTGGCCCATATAAACTTTTGTGTCCAGTAAAGCATAATACATCTATTCCCAATTCATCCATATTAATAGGTACTACTCCTGCTGTTTGCGAAGCATCTACAACTGAAATAATATTATGTCTTTTACAAATATCCGCAACTTTTTCTAAATCTACTATACTTCCTGTTACGTTAGAACTATGTGTAATAGCAATCATTTTAGTATTAGGTTTAATAGCTTTTTCTAGTTCATCATAATCGATTAATCCTGTTTTACCAGCTTTAACAATAGTATATTCACAACCTATTGTTTCATGTGCTAAATATATCGGTCTTAAAACCGAATTATGCTCCATAGAAGTCGTAATAACGTGATCTTCTTTTTCCAATAATCCTAAAATCGCAATATTTAAGCTTTCTGTAGAATTACTAGTAAAGACAACCCTATCTTCTTTCTTCATACCGAAAAATTTTGCAACATCACTTCTCGCTTCAAAAACTTCACGGAATGCATTATTTGCTTCATAATAACTACCTCTCGAAGCATTAGCATACTTTGCCGATGACAATACCTCATAGACTTTATCAGCTACTTCTTTTGGTTTTTTCAGCGATGTCGCACCATAATCAAAATAATAACTCATATTACTTACCCTGTCTAAGTTATAAACAACCTAGCTCCCTTCAATATTTATTTCTTAACTAAAACTCTATAATTTTCTAAGCGTCTTGTTATGCCAATTTTATCCATATACTCTAAAATGGCCATAGAGTACTTTCTACTAGAACCTGTCATGTCTCTAAATTCTGCAAGTCCAATTTGATCATTAGTTTTAAAATGATTTTCTACTTTTTTAACAGCATCTTTAAATACTTTTTCATGTAAAACTAAATCAGCATCTAATCTTACTATCGTATTATCTATAAGAGATTCTAACAACTCAACTTTTGGTTTTTCACCATTTGTTAGTTCTTTAACACTTGGAGGTGTGAAGCCACCATCTAGTAATGCTTTTTCAATTCTTTCTTTTTCTGCCAGTTGTTTCTTATCATAATTAACTACGAAATCTTTTTCTGCAACTAAATTACCTTCTAGGCGAATTTCGTTATTTAGTATGAATAAGTCTAATAACTCTAGCATTTCTTTTTGAGAGATTTTAAACTTAGAAAGTACTTCAATCTTAGGAATACCTACTTTTAATTTATATCTATTGTGATAGTCACTTAATAATTTCTTCAGTTTTTCTAACACTTCATCATATTTTTTCTTATGAATATAACCTAACTTTGTTTCATAGATTGTAGTATTTTCTACCAATTGTGTTAATGACTCCTCAACCTCTTCTTTAGGAAGTTGAAGTTCTTTTAAAATATTCTCTTTAGAATTTAAGTAATCAGTATGCGATAATAAATAGTTAGCAATTAAATCAGTTGTATTACCTTCAAGCTGAACTTTAAGTTTTTCTAAGATTTCTTCGTTAAATCTACTATGTTTTTTAGGATTAGCATCTAATATTACCCCTCCACCTATTGTAATCATAGGCGAGTATGTACGGATAATAAATTTATCATAGTTTTTAACCGCAATTTCTTCTTCAAGTCGAAGTTGCGCAAAACTACTTTCTCCAGCTTTTAATAAGTCTGTTCCAAGCGGTACAACACGCGCCATCACTTCCTCAGTACCGATATAAACACGTACTCTATCCCATAATTCAAGATTTGCTCTCTCATCATTTATTAGTTTGATTTCAGTATCAAGCATGTATGTTTTTGTTAATGAACCTGCAGTGGCTAATGTATCACCACGTTTCACATCATCAAACTTAATATTCGCTAAGTTTATAGCTGTTCTTTGACCTGCATAGGCAGTTTCTACATCTTTTGAGTGAACTTGAATATTCCTAACTTTTGCTTTTACTTCTTTTGGATAAATTACTAATTCATCTCCTACATTTATAACACCTTCTGTAAGAGTCCCCGTTACAACTGTTCCAAATCCTTTTACTTGGAATGAACGGTCGATGTTAATTCTAGCATTTTTCTCAACATTTTTTGCTGCGATATCTTCTGTTTTCTTATCGATTGTAGCTAATAATGTATCAAGTCCTTTTTTACTAATTGAATCAACTTCAATTATTGGAGAATTTTCAAGAACTGTACCTGAGATAAATTCTTGGATATCTTCTTTTACTAATTCTCTATATTCTTCTTCAACTAAATCTATTTTCGTCATTACGATAATATAATTTTCTATCCCTAATAACGTTAAAATATCAATATGTTCTTTAGTTTGTGGCATGATTCCTTCTCTAGAATCTACTAATAGTAAAACTAAGTTTATACCACTAACTCCAGCAAGCATATTTTTAATAAATCTCTCATGACCAGGAACATCGACAACTCCACATCTTTTTCCACTTGGTAGATCAAAATATGCGAACCCAAGGTTAATAGACATCCCCCTGTCTTTTTCTTCTTGAGTAGTATCTGTCTCAATTCCGCTCAGTGCCTTTATCAACGTAGTCTTACCGTGGTCGATATGCCCCGCCGTACCTATAATTACATTGTTATTCATATATTTCACCTTTACACTATATTAAGAATAGAGATTATTTAAGAAAATTAAATCAAACATTTTAAACTTTCTCTATGTTAATCTCTATTCAAAATTTTATTTAATTTTATAATCTTCTAATTTTTTTATTACTCTCTTGATTCCAGCTTTTTTAGAATAGTATAATCCACGATATTCAATATTTTCTTCTTGTAACATTCTTACAATGTTATCAAAATTATCCCATGCTGTTTTTAACATAAAACCACATCCTACACTTATTGATGGATGCGTAGGAATTAATGATGCTGCAAGTTTTCTTTCTAAACAAATGTTATCAGCCTTTATCGAATCATGCGTACTATTAAAAACAATTAAACCTTCTTCCACGCTATTTCCTCCTATGGTTGAATTACTTTGTTCGCTTTTCTCATATCTTCTACGATGAAGTACATGTTTGTTGGATTACCAACTGCTAAGTCAATCTTATGATAGTCGATACATGCCCCACAACAAACTATTTCTACACCAGCGTCTTCTAGTGTTTTTAATTCTTCAATTACATGACTACGAGTTTTATCTACTAAAACTCCTCCATTATTGTAGAAAATAATTTTTTTAGGTAATACTTCTTGTTCCCCTAAAGCGTATAAATAAGCTTTTATTAATCTTTTACCTAGCTCTTCACTACCATGTCCCATTTGATCTTTGTTAATTACAACAATGTAGCTATCATCCTTAACAACTGGAGCAGCTTCTAATTGCGGTGCTTCTTCTTTAGTAATTTCTACTTTAAAGCCACCTTCAATATCAGAAACTTTAAATTCATAACTATTTTTATCGGCAAATTTTCTAAGACTTTCAACGCTGTCTTCAGTTTTTACTAATAACGTGACTTTTGTTTCTTCTTCTAATACACGTATAGCTTGAGTCACAGGCACAACACATGTATCACATAATGTATCAACAACTACACCCTCAGTAACCTCTCCTTTAGAGATTGTAACGATATATTTATCTTTTACTTCCTCTTTTACCGCAAAGTTATATCCTAATTGAGTTGCCATTTTTTCTAAATTTTGTGTAGCAATAACGTTATCTACAATTGTTTCGACTACGTCATTATCCACTAATAATTTTTTTGTTTGAATAACTGGCATTGGACAAGCTAAACCTTGTGCGTCTAAAATTTCTTTTTTCATACTTATATTCTCCTTTTATAACAGTTCTATTTAACGATAACTGCTTTTTCTTGTTTTTCTATAACTTTTCCTACGATAGCACTCTTAATTTCAAGAGTATTAAGTTTTTCTAATAATTCATGTGCTTCATTCTCTGGTAAACTTATTAATAACCCACCTGAAGTTTGTGGATCATACATAATCTCTTCTAATGCAAAGTCTTTTACTTGATATTCTACATTCGGCTCGACAAACGTTCTGTTTAATTGTCCTCCTGCAGTAATAACAAATTCATTGGCACATTTATATGCTTCTTCAATATACGGAATATCTTTTGTATATACTTCTGCAGAATGTTTACCATCTAACATCTCTACAAGATGTCCTAGGAAACCAAATCCTGTGATATCTGTACAACTATTTACGTTGAAATCTTTCATCATTTGAGCAGAATATTTATTAAGTGTTGTCATTTGTTTAACACTTTGAGCAAACGCTTCTTCAGAACACTCTTTAACCATATGAGCTGTATTAATAATACTTACACCTAAAGGTTTTGTTACTATTAGTAAGTCCCCTACTTTACAATTGTTATTTTGTAATATTTTATCAGGATGAACAACTCCTGTTACTGATAGACCATATTTTGGTGTAGCATCATGAATAGAGTGTCCTCCAGCAAGAACTCCCCCTGCTTCATGAACTTTTTCAGCTCCACCTTTTAATATTTGATGTAATATTTCTAAGTCCATATTTTCTGGGAAGGCAACGATGTTTAATGCTGAAATAACTTCCCCACCCATTGCATACACATCACTTAGCGCATTAGTAGCTGCAATTTGACCATATAAATATGGATCATTAATCATTGTTGTAAAGAAATCTAAAGTTTGAATAATCGCCTTATCTTCAGATATTTTATAAACGGCTGCATCATCTGAAGATTCATATCCTACTATTAAATTTTTATCTTCTTTTTTAGGAAGGTCTCTTAATATATCTGATAAGGCCCCCGGCCCTATTTTCGAGTTTCACCCTCCACAAACTATCATATTCATTTTTTTCTCTGACATATTTACCTCCTGTGTTATAATACTACTTACCTATAATTATACTACTTAACATCATTTTTTGAAAGCATTATTTAGTTTTTTAATGTAAAAATAGACAACTAACTTAGAATCAATTTCATCTGTTAGTTGCCTATAATTTTTATATTTTATCTTATAAAACTCACGTGTACATGATCATAGTGGTTAGCAGTTACACCACCACGATTTGGCATTAAATTTTTCTCATTAATCTAAAACTATATAAATTCTCCATAAACTTCTAATCTTCTTTCCATCATAAATTTAGACATTTATATATTTAAAAATAACACTCTACACAACCCTACAATATAGGAAAATGGTAAAATTAATGATAAAAACAGCTAACCAAGATTACTTAATTAGCTGTTTTATTCTATTATTTTACTGGATTTCCATTTAAATAAACTGTAGTGGTACCGTCTAAATATTTCCCTTCTTTTGGCGAAGTTCCGTTGAACGCTCCATTTGAGCTTTGGTGTTGTACAAGATACACTTGACCATTTTTTATAGTTACTCCTACTCCTACATCTTTAGCAGTTGCATCTAATAATGTATTTCTATGTCCGTATGGATATTTAGCTACTACATTTCCAATTTCTTTAAATAAAATATCAAATAAATGTTGAGCAATTTGGTCAGGCGTTCCATAATCTCGTGATATAGCAACATTCGCTAGAATTGAACCATTATATCCCGCTGCTCTTGCCGCATCTTTTTCATATTGAATTGATCCATTTGGTCCGTGGATATTACCATCTATAACGCTTGTTGAAACATCTTTACTTCTTTTTAGTGAAGAAACATTTAACGCTGCATTAGGTGTTAAAGCTGGTAATCCATTTATTTGTCTTAATTTTACAACTTTATCCAAAAATGCTTGCTTTATTTGTTCTTCTCTAGTAGCTGCCACAGGTGGGGCTGGTGTATCAACTTTTTTCGGATCAACTTTTACTACATCCTTTGGCGCTGGTGTATTTGTCATCACCGTGTTTACCGGAGTTACTGGTACCGTTACCACAGGTGTATTAGCCACCAAATTCGTCGGGTTAGCCGATGGTTTTGTACCTTCAGGTGTATTTGGTTTCACTGTTGATGGTTCATTAGTTTTTGGCGTCTCAGCTGGTTTTGTTGTCTTCTCTACAGGTTCTACTGGAGTTGGAGCTGTTTCCTTAGTTAAATCAGCTATACTTGGCACATTTGTTGGTTCATCATTTTTTTCTACTTTTTGTGTTCTTTTTGAATTGTTCACTTCTTGTTGAGCTTTCACCTCATCTGTTGCAATTTCATAACGAACAGTAATCTTGAATGTGTGACCACTTACCTTATTTACTGTAGTAAATGACTCTGCCTTAACAGTTGCTGTATGAGGTAATTTTCTAGTAGGAACTTGTGCATTTAAATCTAATTCTACTACAACCTCTTCGCCTGCTTTAATGATATCTCTTTTAATTAAGAATTCAGCTTTATTTTCAGTTGTAATACGAACTACTACATTAGCTACTTCTTTATCTGCTACTAACTTAGCATAGAAGTGCCCTTCTTTTTCATAAACACTCGCTTTTACATTCTTCACATTTACATCTACAGCTGCAGGTTGAACATCAACAGCCTTAGTTGGAAGAGCTGTTACCCCTGACAATAACACAAGACCTGTTAACACTTTACTAGTCACTTTCAATCCTTGTTTTTTCATTTGATATCTTTCTCCTTATTAATACTCTTTAATAATTGCTTCTCCTATATTATAATTCATCTTCTTATTCACAATCAATAGATTTTCCATTTTGTAATACAAAATACATTTTGTAACAATTTAGAAATATTAAAAAATCCTAAATTACTTTATTTTTATTATTTACTTAAAATTCTTACCTCAAGCTAAAAACACTTTAAACTCTTAATATCCTTATTAAATCAACTTTTTCTAGTTTTTAACCTTAAATATATACTAAAACTGAATTTAAAGTATATTTAAGGTTTAACCAGTATAATTATCACATAACTAGTAAATAGTTATAAACTTCATAAACTTTCCTTTTCTATAAGAGACCGAGACAAATGTGCTCGGTTTTTTTTGACTTAAACTAAAAAGATGAACAGATATAGTCTCTATCTATACCTGCTCATCTTTTATTTTTTATAAATGTCTTCTTCTAATATTGGACTTTGTTTTATCGTTAAACTATTTTCATCTATTACTACTATGTTTAACTTTCCTCCATAGACACAGCCACCATCTATATTAAATCTATTTTCTTTTTTATCATAATATGGTTCTTGTTTTACAGGACTATGGCCATGAAATACTATTTTATTGTATTTGTCATTACTGCTTAAAAATGGTTCTCTTATCCAAATCATATCTCTATGTGTTTGATTCCAAAAATTCTTCGTGAAATCTACACCGGCATGAATAAAATAATATTCTGGGCTCTCATATCTTGTAGGCAAACTTTTTATCCATTTTCTTAAAGATTTATACTCTTGTGCAAATTTTCTAAAGTATATTCCTCTAGTTTCTTCGGTTGCTTCTGGGTAAAATGATTGTAATGTCGTTAAACCACTATTTCTAAAATAATGACACTGTCTTGCTGACACCCCCCCTCCATATATCGCTTCTTTTATTGCTAAATTAAACATATCTTCATGATTTCCTAATAGCACAACATGATTAGAATTTTCTTTTTGCAAATTATAAAAAAATTCCCAAACTAACTTAGTATTTTTTCCTCTATCACACATGTCCCCTAAACAAATTAGTTTGTCAGAACACCTGTTAAAATTCACTTCATCCAGTAATTTTTTCATTGTATAAAAACTTCCATGAATATCAGAAATTACAATTGTTCTCATAAAAACACCTACTTTTTTTGTTTCTTCTTTTTATAATAAATGAAAAAAACTATCTTGTAAATAGTAATATCACAATATTACTGATACCCTTTTCAATTTTTATATATTTTTATTAAAATTACTCTAGGATATCATTTTAAATTTAACTTTTCACGTGATATAATGTTAGTAAATTATCCAGAAAGGAGCAGCATATGGAAAATAACTTGCTTTGTTTTAAAAGTACATCTAATCTTACTGCTCTCTCTTTACCAAAAATTTATAAAGAGGGATTTTTCACAGAAGATGGTGTTTGGACAAAATTAACAATCATAAAAGGTAAAATGAAATTTGCTTTTCTTAATTTAGAAAATGACATTATCAGTCAATATCCACTCAATCCTAAAAGTAATCTTGAGCTTATCAAGCCCCTTAGTGTTTTTAAAATTACACCTACTTCTACAGATTTACAATTTCAGTTAGAGTATTATTGTTCACGTGAGGATTATTTCTTTAATAAATATAATTTAAATCCTGCTCATTTAGAGATTGTTAATGCCGTAAAGTATATTGAACCATGTAAAACATTAGATCTCGGCGCTGGAAAAGGTAGGAATTCGCTATATCTTTCATCATTAAACTTTAATGTTACGGCAATAGATTACAATGCCGATTTTTTACATGAATTAGCTGATATTTCTATTAAAGAAAAATTAAATCTTAATGTGTTTAAATATGATATAACTGAAGCGAACATAAAAAACACCTATGATTTCATATTCTCTACGGATGTTTTTATGTATCTAAACCCAACAAGAATACAAAGTGTTATCGGCAACATAAAAAAACAAACACATGATAAAGGATACAACTTAATAATCAGCGCATTAAATGCAACAAAACATGGTTGTCCTCTTACTCCCTTTCCATTTACTTTTATGGAAAATGAACTGAAAGAATATTATGATGACTGGAAAATTCTTAAATATAAAGAAAATATTGAGGCTACCCCTTATCCATATGCTATGATACTTGCTCAAAAAGTGTCAGAATAAAAACTAAACGGAGCTAATCTAGAAGTCCTAAATTTTAACAAGATTTATATGAAACCTCATAGACGCAGTGGTTTATTGATATCTAAATTCGCTTTATAAAAGCTTTTTAGATATCTAATAAACTGCGTGGGGGTGACTCGACAAAATCTTGTTTCTTTGAAATCACGATTTTTGAGGCACCCCCACTTTCTTCTATTCAATATTTTCTCTAATATCTTTTTGATACCAAACTATATCATACCAACGATTAAATTTATAACCTACTTTCTCAAAGTGAGCTACTTTTCTAAATCCTCTTTTTTCATGGAAAGAAATACTCCCTTCATCTGGATAGGCAATACATGATGTCAATCTACATATTCCTCTGTCATAAAGTTGTTTTTCAAGTTCAGAATACAGCTTCTCTCCAACACCTTTACCACGAGCTTTTTCATCTAGGTAGATTGTAATTTCAGCTGTCCATTTGTATGCATCTTTTGGATAAAACTCACTAGCATAGGCGTATCCTAGTATGTCATTTCCTTCTGTTGCTACTAAAAACGGATATCTTTGTATAACTTTCGAAATTTTCTCTTCAAACTCATGTACACTCGGCACAGTATAATCAAAGGTTATTGCCGTATGTTCTACATAAGGTCTATAAATATTCACTAATTTCTCCGCATCTTCTAATTCAACCGTTCTAATGTTTATCATGATTTTCTCCTTAAATACTTTCTCTTACAAAATAATAATTGCCTTAGTAGCTTCTTCTTGTTGCGCTCCTCTAAATCCATGTCCAGCTCCTGGAATTTCTTTCAATTTAGCATCTTTAAAATTTTCTATAGCTCGACACGAATAACTTATCGGTGCAACATTATCGCTTGTTCCTTGTACAATAAGAACTTTCCCATCATAATTCTTCATATCATTATAAACATCGTAGACTAATGATTTCTCAAAATAAGCTTTTCCTACTTCAGTTCCTCTGTGATTATAAACTTCTGGAATATCTGATACTGATTTGAACAATTCTCGTGCATCATCAAATAATACAAACGTTGGGAATACTAATATTAATCCTTTTATCTCTTCCTTAAGTTTGGCACCCTCAATAGTAGATACGACTCCACCTTGGCTCTGACCTAATAAAAAAATATTATTTTTATCTACAAAGTTTTGATTTTTTAGTGTATTTACTACTACGTCAAGATCATCAACTTCTGTAAATATAGATATTTTTAAAGTGTCATTTCCACTTCGACTATTTTTATTCCCACTCATAAAATCAAATGAGTAAACTACATATCCTTCTTTCGCTAAACTCTGAGCGTAATAATCTTGTCGTTCAGTATTACCTCCAAAACCATGTGAAGCAATTATTGTCGGTAGTTTTTGTTCCTTATAATTTTTTTGTGCCATTATGTATCCGTATATTTTCTTCCCTTGACCTTCGGAATAAAGTTCTTCTTTAACTATATTACTCGTATCGATATTTGAAGTATTTACTGATGAGTTTTCCACAAGACTATTTCCTCTATCTTGTTGATTATTTTTTGGAGAAAATTGTGATTTTACTCCAAAAGCTACTGCTACTATAGCAACTAATGCCACTATTCCTATTATTATTTTTTTAAAAATTCATTTATCCTTCTTTCTTGTATCTAATTTAATATTAGTACATATCCTATTTTACCCTATTAAAGATTGTCTTTCTTGATTTTATCTAATAAAGCCGTACATCCTTTAGTTACATCATTAAATGTTGTTTTGAAATCTCCTGTATACCACGGATCATCGATAATTCTATCTTCTCCTGCATACTCTAATAATTTCTTAACCTCTCCTGTTTTTCTACCTGCAATAAATTTTTTAATATTTTCTATATTGCTGTCATCCATTCCTACGATATAATCTGCATCTAAATCATTATCGTTTAGAATACGAGAATACATTCCTTCTACCCCGATACCAACTTTAGCAAGTTCTTTTCTAGTTCCACTGTGAACAGGATTACCGTGTTCCCAACTACTTGTTGCAGCTGAATCAATTAGGATTTTTTCACTTAAACCTTCTTTTTCTACCATATCTCTAAATATTGCTTCTGCCATAGGTGAACGACAGATATTTCCTAAACAAACGAATAACACTTTTACCATTTTTCCAATACCTCACTTATATTTATTATCCATCTTATTATAACACAAAGAGATTAATTCAACATAATAAAGACAAGGGGTTGACCCAAAAGACCTAAATTTTAACAACGTGTATATGAGAACTCATAGACGCAGTGGTTTATTGATATCTAAAATCGCTTTAGAAAAGCTTTTTAGATATCTAATAAACTGTGCGGGGGTGCCTCGACAAAATCACGATTTTTGAGTCACTCCCATTGTTTTATTTTTATATTTTACATGATATAATGAAGTTAAACTTAACCGTTAGTAAGGAGATTAATATGACAAAAAACTTAGTATGCTATAAACGATTACCACTTTGGACAGCCGTAACACTTCCTAAACCATTTAGGCAAAAACACAATACTAGAAAAGATGTTTGGGCAAAATTAACTATTCTTAATGGAAAACTCCAATTTACAGAATTAACTGAAGATAATGAAGTTGTGAAGGAGCATATATTTACACCTGAGAGTAATATTCCATTCGTGGAACCTCAAGCGTGGCACCGTGTTGCACCGTTATCTGATGATTTAGAATGTTTCTTAGAGTTTTACTGCGAACCTAAAAATTATTTCAAAAACAAATACGATATTAATCCTGCTCACTCTGAAGTAGTAGAAGCCTTGGAGACTATTAAACCTTGTAAAACATTGGACTTAGGATCTGGTCAGGGGCGTAATGCTTTATTCCTTTCTAAACTTGGTTTTGAAGTCACTGCAGTAGATAATAATATTCCCGCTTTAGAATTTTTAATGGAAACATCAAAAATTGAAAATTTAGATATTAAAATAGGAAGCTATGATATAAATACAGCAGCTCTTAGAAATACTTATGATTTCATCTTTTCAACAGTAGTTTTAATGTTTATCGAAGAAGAATCTATACCTAATGTTATTAAAAATATGCAAGACCAAACTAATATAGGTGGTTATAATCTAATAGTTGCAGCAATGTCTACTGATGATGCACCTTGTCCACTTCCCTTCCCTTTCACTTTTAAAGAAAATGAACTTAAAGAATATTACAAAGACTGGGAATTTATTAAATATAATGAGGATTTTGGACAACTTCATAAGACTGATGCTAATGGTAATAGGTTTAAACTACGTTTTGCTACTATGCTAGCTAAAAAAATTAAATAATTTATTTATAAGCTACTTTTTTGACACCATTATCAACTCATGTTATAATTTTTACAAATCATTAAAACATTTGGGGTGCTTTTTGCTGAGAATATACCCATAGAACCTGATGTTGTTAGTACAACCGTAGGAAAATGTTTATTTTTAATCAAGTCTATTTTAAAGTATATATATAATTTAAAAATACCTCTTGTTGTTTTAATGAATACAAATAACAGGAGGTTTTTCTTATGAAAAAATGGTCTACAAAGGACGTAATTATTATAGCCTTAATAGGTTTCTTATTCGGAGGGATATTCCTTGCAACAAGCTTGGTTTACGTTCCGTTAAAAGCTGCTCTTGGAGCAGTAGGGTACGCACCTTTTGCTAACTCAATTTTATTTGGATTATGGGTAATGGCTGGTCCAGTTGCTGCAGTACTTATTCAAAAACCAGGTAGTGCTACACTTGGAGAAGTTCTAGGAGCATTAGCTGAAATGCTATATGGTT
>NZ_CAUQNQ010000028.1:0-18651 GCF_963519265.1 uncultured Gemella sp.
GTGATTATATCAAACAAGAAGATGTAGAAAAACTTCTTGAGTGGAGAAATAATTTGTAAGAAAAGTTCTTAATCGATGAGATTAGTTTCAAAGAAATAAAGTAATAATAAAGATGTAGCTTAGAAGAAAGTTTTAGGATACATCTTTTTATATTGGCTATTTGTCAAGTACGATTGATTTAGAAATATAAGAAGGTTAATATAATTTATTTCCATCAAAAATTAGAATTTTTTAAAGAGATTTAAACAACTTGTGATTTCAAGAGAGAATATGAAACATTGATATAGTAATGTTTGTGTAATTTAATGTTACTATATTTTTTAGTACAACAACTATTTATCCAAGTATTTTATATAATTTTAAGTACTTCTAATTATCTTCTTAGTGTTTTTCTATTTTAAATATAATTCACTGGGGAACCCTAACGAATTCAATACCTTAGTAGCATGATTTTTATTGTCCATACTGTTATAAAATTTTTCTATCAGTAAAACTAATCGATCTTTTAAGTTAGTGTATTCGATAATGTTAAAAAAACATTTAAAAGTTAAAATTGTACTATATACTGTTTGTCTAGATTCTCTTTTGTCTTGATTATGTAATTCATTAATATATTTTATGTTATTTTTACATTTGAAATTAATTAATCTATTGTTATGAGCTACTACATTTCTAATTTGTCTAATGTTTTCAAGTATAGATGAAAATACAGCTACATCTAATCTAATAATTTTATCCTTAGAAGATAAGTTTTTATTTATATGATTTCTCACTATTGTATATTTCAATGTTGGAGTTAATGTATTATAAAAATATATACTTTGTCCTAAAGTTAAAAAGTTAGATAATACCCATAAAGGAACATCATTGTGGTTATTTATATAGTGTTTGATAGCATTAGCTTTTTTATCATTACTGTAAAAATTAATTATATTTGTGTATGTACTAATTACACTGAATGCAGAAGATAAGTTTTTCTTATCATAGTTCCTTACATTTAAAAATGCATATTCTTCTTGATACTTGTTACAATATTCATAAATTAACATAGCCTTAAATATACTTTCTATTTCAGTAAGATATTCAAATAATATTTTCTTTAGTTCTCTATCTAGATTTTGTACCATAAGGATATTTTCAAAATAAGTATTATCTTCATAGGTATTAAAACTATTTATCATAAATTTACTGTAATTATTAATAAGATTATAATAATTATTTTTTAATAATATTTCTCTTGCTTTTTCTTTATCTTTAAATTTTAAATTTCTTTTTTCTAATAAGTCAATTTGTTGATCTATTGTTCTAAAAGGTTTTCCCATATTTCTCACCTCTTTCATATAAAATAAAACACGGCTTACAAATAAATGTAAACCGTGCTTACGCTACTAGAAGTCCGCAGTACATTCTAGTGCTATACCTTATTTACATTTTAGCATTTTTTGTTAATATTTTCAAGATATTTTTATTGATAATTTAAAAACAGTTTCCATATTTTCTTGACACACTTTGATATAGAATAGCATGGGAGTGATTCAAAAATCGTGATTTTGGAGAAACAAGATTTTGTAGAGTTGCTATCGCACAGTTCATTAGATATCTAAAAAGTTTTTTCTAAAGCGAATTTAGATATCAATAAACCACTGCGTCTATGAGTATGAACTTTGTTAAATTTTAGGACTTTTTGGTCAGTTTCATTCTGATTAAAACTCTTTCTCGTTATGTTTATTATATTATATTTTTTAGTATAGTGTCTAGTTTTTAAGTGTGACTCTAAGTTAAATTAAAAGAAATAAAGTATATAAAGTAATAATAAAGATGTAGCTTAGAGGAAAGTTTTAAGATACATCCTTTTATATTATCACTTTAATTTGATAGCGATTATCAATGGCTTATGATATAATTATATTAATAATATAAGGTAGTGAGGTAATGAGAAATGGATAATATTATTGATGTGAGTATACCAGTTGCACAAGTTGTTGATAAACACCCAGAAGTATTGGATATTTTAGTAGATTTAGGGTTTAAGCCTTTGGCTAATCCTATTATGAGAAATACTGTAGGTAGAAAGACTTCACTTAGAATGGGTTCGAAATTGGCAGGAATTAAACTTGAAACAATTATTGCTACATTAGAAGCTAATGGATATGAAGTAGTAGGACTAGACTAATGGCTACAAAGAGAATTGAAGTTTTACGCGATATATTATTACGACTTCATAAAGGTGAGTCTGCCGAATCTGTTCAAGATGAATTCAATGAACATTTTTCTGGAGTATCTGCTATTGAAATATCTTTAATGGAGCATGAGCTTATGAATTCAGATTCTGGCGTAACTTTTGAAGATGTTATGAAGTTATGTAATGTACATGCTAATTTGTTTAAAGGTGCGATAAAAACTGTAGAAGTTGAAGATAGTGAGCATCCAGGACATCCAGTTCAAGTGTTTAAACAAGAGAATTTAGCTTTAAGAGCTGCGATTATTCGAGTACGCAGAATTTTAGACAATTATGCTAAGCTCGATGATGGTGATACAAAAGTAGCAGTTTTAAAAGGATTGCTTCGTCAGTTGCAATTATTAGGGCAATTTGATATTCATTATAAACGCAAAGAAGAACTTATGTTTCCTATAATGGAGAGATATGGACATGATGCACCACCTAAGGTTATGTGGGGTGTTGATGATGAAATAAGAGATTTGTTTAAACTAGCAAAAGAAGAAGCGGAAAAACTACCAAATGTAGAGATAGATGTAGTTAAAGAAAAGTTTGAAGTTTTTGTTAAAGAATTTGAGGAAATGATCTTTAAAGAAGAGTCGATTCTTCTTATGATATTATTAGAAACATTTACTCAAGATGATTGGTTGAGTATAGCTAAAGATAGTGATACATACGGTTATGCAATAATTCGACCTCAAGAAGAGTGGATACCTCACAGAGAAGATTTTGAAACTAAAATTACTAGTGATGACAGTGAGGTAATGGAAGTAAAAGAAGGGGAATTAACGAAAGTAATACAAACTCCTGAAGGAGAGTTCACTATTACTTACAAACCGAAAGAAGTTAAAAAAGAAACTTTCAATAGGGAAACACCTCAGAAAATAGGAAATGGTTATCTATCATTAAATCAAATTGATTTAATATTAAATCATCTGCCTATGGAAATTACCTTTGTTAATAAAGACGAAGTTTTTCAGTATTATAATGATCATTGTTCAGAAGAAGAGATGATTTTTAAACGCACGCCAGGACAAGTAGGTAGAAATGTAGAACTATGTCATCCACCAAAGTATCTTGAGAAAGTTAAAACTATAATGAAGAACTTGCGAGATAGGAAAAAAGACAAGTATGAAATGTGGTTTAAATCAGAATCAAGAGGGAAGTTTGTTCATGTTACTTATGCAGGTGTTTATGATGAAAATGGTGAATTTCAAGGAGTATTAGAATATGTTCAAGATATAGCTCCTTATAGAGAAATAGACAGTAATTATTATAGGGGAATAGAATAATAAAGTAATTTAAAAAGAGAAAACTTATTTTTAAAGTATCTATAACGTTATATACAGACCTAAAATAATATAAAATATTTTGAATGCTTTTCAAAATAAATTAGAAGTTAAACCTGCAGGGTGGATAAAATTTTGACTCTTTGTCAAGTGCGGTTGATTTAGAAAAATAGGGAGGAAGCTACGCTATATTAAGCGACCTAGATTTCCCCCTGTTTTTCGTTTTAACTTTATTGTTTTCTTTTTAGCGAGATTTGAGTTATATTATAATGAAAAATCTTATAATAGAATAACTGAAAAGACAAACAATTATTTTATGGAAACTAAATATATACTTATGGTATTTAAAATAAGAATAAATCCTAAAGAAACTAAGATAAGTAGTTCAGTGTAATTGATTTGTCTAATATATTAGAGAATATAAAAGGTAAATGTCAATATTAAATTATTTTAAAAAAAAATTATAGATAGACACTATTCGTCCACCAAATATGGTAAAATATAATTGTTGAAAAAATAACATAAAAAAATTAATTTAGGAGAAGTATATTATGTATAACGAAATAAATAAAGAAGAAAAATTAACAAAAGAAGAAAGAGATATTTTAGAAAGAAATTTAAAGATATGTTTTGAAACTATATTTAAGGATCCTGATACAAAAAGTTTCGATATGAAAGATATAGAAAATAAAGAGAGATTTTTAGAAAAGTTTAGTCCTTGGCATCAAGATAAAGATCAAAAGCTAATTCGAAAATTTGTAGATAATGTCAAGAATGATAATTCTACTGATGATTTTTCTTGGTTAGATATTTTAAATAATGATAAGAGATGGAATAAAGATGATGAGTTAAAAAAAGAAATAAAAGAAAATAAAAATAAATATATAAATATGCATTATCAAATTCCAACCCATTTTCATGGAGATATTGACAATGCAGTGCTCTTCTACTGTATGGAAAATCCTAGAGGTTATACCAAGGATTCGGATATGGATACATGGGCAGAAAAACAGATGTTTGGTAAGAAAACTGTAGATAATTATTATAAGCACACCGCAAAACTTAGAGATGAAACTTGGAAGAATGAAACAAGTCAAAAAATTATAAAAGAACGATATAATTTAAATGGTTTTACTCCCAATTCAATTGAAAAAATTATTTATAGTAATAGTAAAGATGAAACTCCTTTAAGACGTGAATTAGAGAATATGTTTAAAGAGAATAAGGAATTTTTTGATAAGAAGTACACACTTGTGAAGAATAAAAGGAGTAAAAAGCCAGCTCTATCTGATAAGTATTACTATATATCACGTTTTTATGCTCAATTATTAGAAATAAATGGAGAAAATTTGAGTAAGTATAATATTGAATCTGAATATAAAGAAGAGGCTAAAGCAGAGCGAGATAAAGCTATTAAAATTTCTGAAAAGATATGCAATGTTGAGATATACCCATTCTCTTCTTCTGACCCAAAATTAAAAGGTATTGGAGGAAAAATTCTTCGCAATTCAGATTTATCTCGTTTGGGAGCTTACATTGTATTGAGAAGAATTTATAAGTATTTACAAGAGGTAGAAAAAGGTAAAAAAGATGCCCAAAAACCAGTTATTATTTTTCGTAAATATGACAGTGCATGGAAAGAACTGTTTAAAAAAATATTTGATGAAGTAAAAGATTTTAATAATAAGTTAGTTCTAGAATTGTTAGAAAAAGGTTTCTTTTATTGCCAACTAGCCCAACAGGGAGGGGGTATTACATCTGGTAATGTTATTTCAGTTCCTAATTATAAAATACTTTTATCTATGAAAAAAGATGCTTTTAAAGAAATTTCTGACCTATTACCACGAATTGATATTGATAAAATTAGTGTAAAAGAATCAGGTAATGAATGATGAATTCTCAAGAAAGACTAATAACAATTTTTCTTCGCCTACAATCTGGGAAACGATTATCTAAAGCACAATTAACTAGTGAGTTTTCTGTGAATCCAAAAACTATTCAACGTGATATAAGTACACTAAGGAGAATAATAGAAGAACAGCATCTTTCAAATTGTGAAATAGTATTTGATACTTCTGATAATACCTATCGTTTTTTAGGGGAGACTACTTTTAATAAAAAATATATCTTGATTATTTCAAAGATACTTTTAGAAAATAGAGCATTGAATAAATCAGAGATGAATTCGTTGCTAGAAAGCCTTTTAGCATTACTTTCGAGTGAAGAAATGAAAGAGGTTAAATCTATTATAGAAAATGAACATTTTAATTATAAATCATTGACAAATGAAAAAGATAGGATTGAAACTGTATGGTTTATATCTGAGGCAATTCGGAGTAAACAAATGTTAGAAATAGACTATAATGCTCCTCTAAAAGAAAAGAAAACTCATATTATTTTTCCGGTTTCTTTATACTACGATGCTCATTATTTTTATTTAGTTGCTTATCATCTAAAATATGAAAACTATACAACCTTTCGAATTGATAGAATAAGTAGTTATAGTAAATCTAATGAAAAAAAACCAAATATATCCTATGGGAAAATTTATAAAGATGGAGATGTTCGTAATCAAAAAGTTGATGCTTTTGAAGGTAGTAGGGTTAGAATTACTTTGATATATAAAGGGAATTCAGAAATTATTTTAGACAAATTTCCAAATCATACAATTCTTTCGGCAGAAAAAGATGAGATGAAGATTCAAATCGATACACAATATACTCCAGGACTCAAAAGATGGATTTTAGGGCAAGGTGGAGAGGTGACTGTATTAACTCCTCAAAAGTTAGTTGAAGAGTTGCAAGAAATACTTGAAAAAACATTAAAAAATTATAAAAAATAAACGAGGTAGACAAAATAAGTCTACCTCGTTTTTTATAATAGAGATATAAAAAGTGAAAGAAGGAAGATAGAATGAGAAAAGTAGAAATAGAAAAAACTTTTGAAATTGAATTATTAACTAATATGAATGAAGTAATAGAATTTCATAATAGACATTATGGAGGACAGATGATTGTATTATCTCTATCAGATATAAAAGAATTGGTTGAAGGAAAATTTTTTGCTTGGTCAACTGGGCAAGGGGAATATTCGGAAGTATTATATTTAGATGAAGAAGTGAAGGAAGTAATTAAGAAAATAGTATAAGGAGAATTTTCATGTCGAAAAAAAATATTATAGATTACAAAGTTAGCCGTCAACTAAAACTTGCATTAGAAGTACTAAATAATCGTATTCTTGAAAAAGAGTATAAAGTTATTGAAAGCCAAGATATTTTATTCAGCATACTAGATGTTTGTGATACAGGTATGGGTTATGCTTTAGGGTATTATTCTTTAACAAAAAGTAAATTGTTAAAGGAGTTTTCTAACGGGAAAGTTATTGATGGAAGAAATCGATCTTCTATAGAAGTTGATGAATTAAATATACTTTCTAGAAGAAGGATAATTAATGATATTATTGTTTCTTCACCAGTAGAAATCATTAAAGAACCGTCTTCTTCATATTACCTTACAGAATGTAATGCTTTTCCAATATCTGAACACTTGAAATCTATTTTTGACTTTGCAGAGGAGATGCGTTTACAAAATTCACCTGATGGTGTTATTGATTCATACTGGATACTAAATGGAATTTCTCAAGAGAGGGAAACAAATGCAAATCAACTTATTTATAAACAATATCTACTAACAGGAAATATTCACACAGAAGAATTTTTACTAGGCGTATTTAAAAATTCTAAGTTTTTGTATAAGGATTTTTTTGATGGCAAACTTGAGAGGGAAAAAGCTTCAAAAATAAAAAAAGAGTCTCAAATTTCTGTTAAGTTATCTAACCCAGATTATTCATTATTAAATGATATTGCTACCGATATAACTTTAAAAGCTAAAAACGGTGAATTGATGGATGTTATTGGACGAAATGAAGAAATTCGTAAAGTAGAGATGGTTCTCACACGTAGAGATAAAAACAACGTTGTTTTATTAGGAGATGGCGGTGTAGGTAAATCGGCAATAGTTGATGGGATAGCAATGCGTATTGCTAAAAATAAGATTGTATCACTTAAAGGGAAGAAAATTTTGCAATTTAGTCTAAACGATTTAAAAGCTAAAATTGGAGGAGTTACTAGTGAAGGAATTATTAAATTCATTGAAGAGATGAAACGAGAAAAAGATGTAATTTTATTTATTGATGAGATTCATATGTTAGGAAGGGTTAAACATATAATGGATGCATTTAAACCTTTAATGGCACGTGGAGATTTTCGAATTATTGGTGCTACAACACCGATGGAATGGAAATTATATATCTCAAGTGATACTGCACTAGTCAGACGTTTTGAAAAAGTAATAGTAGATGAACCAAGTATTGAAGAAACTATCAATATTGTTAAAAATGTATCGTCAGTATATGAAAATTTTCATCGCGTAAATTTTGAGGAGGATACTATTGAGTTAGCGGTAAGATTAGCTAAGAAATATCTAAAGGGAGAGAAACTGCCAGATTCTGCCTTTACAGTAATCGATAATGCAGCGGCTTTAGCTCGAATTGAAGCGAATCAGGATATTGTTATGATTAGGGATTACAGAAATGAAGTAAATAAATTAAAGAAACAACTAAAAGAAGCGGAATCTATAGAATATAATGAAGCTGCTGTTGATGATATAAGAAAAAGACTTGAACTTAAAGTTAGAGATTTTCAAAAAGAACGCAATAATTTAACTTTTAATAATTATGAACTTAAAATTACAAAGGAAGATATAAAAAAAGTAGTAGAGCAAAAAGCTGGTGTTAAAATCAGAGAGAAAGATTTGAAAGTTGGTAAAGATGCAGATGAAGAAGAATTAAGTAGACTTTTTAATTTGAAGAGTATCTTAGCAACGAAAGTTATTGGACAAATGGAGGCTACAAATACCATAGCAGAGGCTGTTATTCGTTCAAAAACAGGCTTCAGAAATCCTAAACGTCCTATTGGAGTTTTCTTATTTTTAGGTACTAGTGGAGTCGGAAAAACAGAAACAGCGAAAGTATTATCGGAAGAATTAACAGGTTCAGTTGATGATCTTATTCGTTTAGATATGTCAGAATATCAACAAGAACATGAAGTAGCAAAATTAATAGGTGCACCTCCTGGCTATGTAGGTTTTAAAAGTGGAGGAATTTTGACAAGAGCTGTAAAAAATAATCCAAAATCTGTTGTGTTGTTAGATGAGATTGAAAAAGCACACCCTAGAATTTATGATTTAATGTTACAAGTTTTTGATGATGGAATTTTAACGGATGGTATGGGTGAGAGAGTAGATTTTTCAAATACAATTATTATATTAACTTCAAATTTAGGTTCAAATTTAATTAGAGAGGAGAAGAAAGTTGGCTTTGCAAAATATGGAATGGAACAGATAATTCAAGAAAAAACCATGAGAGCAATTAATAATTTTTTCCGTCCAGAATTATTAAATCGTATAGATGAAATCGTAACCTTTAAATCCTTCACAGAAGAGTCAATATTTAAAATTACTAGCTTATTACTTGAAAAAGAAGTAGAAATCGTTAAGGAAAGTGGCTATGAATTGAAGTTTACGAAGGAGGCAGTTAGATTTCTTGTTAAAACAACTTATGATTCAGAAAAAGGAGCCCGAGCAATTCGGCGAGGAATTACTAAGCTAATAGAGACACCTTTATCAGAGTTGATTATCAATAATTGTATCAGTAAAGGAGACAAGGTAGTTGTGGATTCTGATGGATTTGAATTGTTATTTGAAGTTGTTAAGTAAAGGAGGATAATTATGGGACTTTCTTATGGACCAAAGTATACGTGGACAAATCACTTTGAAAAAAGAGCTCAAGAACGTTTTGGAGTAAATGAGGAACGACTATCAAAGTGGATTGGTAGACAAATCGGGAGTCTAACAGTTTATGGTTCTAATGTAGAGCAACGACCTGAAGAAAGAAAATATATTTCTGACTATGGAGTTATTTTTGTATGTAATACAGTTGAACAAAAATTTATCACTTGTTATGAAGCGAAAGATATAATTTTTGAAGGGAAGAAGGTAACAATTCATGATTATAATGTAGATTTATTTAGGGATGAAGTAGAAAATCTAGCAAGAAAATATTGCTTAAAAGATGCTAAGGAAATGTTATGTAGTGTAGAGGAACATCTACATAAGTTTCAGGAAATTTCTCAAAAATTAATCTCAGGAAGATTGACAAAGTATAACTATAATCTTATTACTAACTTAATTGATGAGTTTCATATAATTAAGTCTGCAATGAGAGTTATAGAAACTAAACGTGGTGATTTTAAAATTTAATTTATACATTTGAGTTTTCAAATAGCTATTTTAAATCTGCTATTTGAAAAGAAATATACATTAGTTTGCTAATATGTTATAATTACAAAAAATAAAATGGATGTAATTTTTTTAAAGAGAAAAAATTAATGAAGGATTTTAAAAGTATTTATCAAGAAGAATATGAAAAACTTAATAAACAACAACAAGCAGTCGATTCAGTAGAAGGTTCAGTGATGGTTATTGCTGGTCCTGGTACAGGGAAAACCCAAATTCTTTCTCGTCGTGTTGCGAATATCTTAACTAATTACACCACCAAAGGGTTTTATTCACAATCTTCAGAGAAACCTTATTTTTAAAGTATCTATAACGTTATATACAGACCTAAAATAATATAAAATACTTTAGATACTCTTTAAAATAAATTAGAAGTTAAACCTACAGGCTGGATAAAATTTTCTTTCTTGTAGGTTTTTCTATGTAAAATATAGTCCAGTATAATCATCTATGGTATAATTAAAAAATATAATAAATAATGGTAAAGAAAAGATATTTATGAACGAGAGAGAATTGAAGGTATGACACCATACATCACAGCAACAGCAAACAATAATGGAATAGGGTATTTTATTTCTAATGAAAATGCAACCTTGCAAGAAAAGTGTATATCTGTTAATCGTAATGGCTCGGTAGGATATTCATTTTATCATTCATATCCTGCACTTTTTGGAAATGATACTAGAAAATTAATTCCAAAATACAGTGATGACTATGTGGCGAAATTTATCTCATTTATGATTTCTAGTCAAAAAGAAAAGTATGGGTATGGTTATAAGGTGGGAACAGCACGCTTGAAACGTCAGAAAATATTATTACCTATAAATAAAGATAAATCTACAAATTATGATTTTATGAAGAAATATATATTAATTCAAGAGATAATTTCTATATATTCAATTTTAGAATGTTATAAATAAAATTAGTATATATACTAAATTAGACTAAAAAGCACTTTTCTAGATGCAGAATAGTGCTTTTTATGTTTATGAATATATTTTATCAAATACATTTTTTCTTAATTTTCTTGTTGCAAGGATCAACAGTATGATTAGTATTAGAGAATATACTATTCCTACTATATGTGCTGATGATGGCAGCATAGCAATTAAGAAGAATGTCGCTACATTAAGTAGTACTAATAATAAAATAGCTCCGAAAGCTAAAATAGTTAATAGGACTTGATTTATCGAACTACGATTAGCTAAATCTGTGATAGTGTTCCAGTTTAGATATAATTTTTTATAGTCGCTTGTATAACTATAGAATGAAAAGACAATACTTGAAATAATATAAGATATTATTGTTACAATTGCTAATAAGATTGATGTTTTAGTTATAATTAACATCGCAATCAGAGTAAATAATCCAAAACCAAGTTGTAAACAAGTGGCGATTGCTAATTTGATTTTTAGGTATTTTTTAAAATCTAATGGAAGAGATTTTAAAAAATAGTAATCTTGTTTTTCTAGTGATATTGCTATACTTGTAAAATTCATAGGATTAGAATTGATGTACAATGCTAATGTAAATCCTATAGTCATAGCTACTGGATAGAATATAAGTGGTAGTATAATGCCTCCGTGCTTTCTAATTTCTATAATTGGAATTACAAATATACCAAGTGTAATTATAAGATTAGTAAATACAGTTGTGGAAATTGTACTGTTTAACAATAATTTTACATTTCTCTTAACTAGTTTAGAAGATAGCGTAGTTGATGTACTATTAGTATTTTCTTTGATTTTTACAGTTTTAGAACTAGATGTGTATGTATTACCAGATATTCTATATAAGTCTTTCATATATTTTCTTATTACAAATATATATGTAGTAAAGAAAGAAATAAGTGCTAAGATAATAGCTACTATTAAGTAAGTATAAGTCTTAGAAATATCTAATACGAGTATATTTAAAAATAAATCTCCTGAATAATCAGAGTCAAAACTTTTAAAAGTATGAGCAAAATTAAATATGTATCCTGTGAAGAATATCAACGCAATTAATATTGTAGCTGCATTAACTTTCCCTTTATTCTTCTTAAAATTTGGGATATAAGTAATAAATGAAAGTAGTGTCATAATAGAACATATTAAAGTAATCATAAATGCAAAACTATATACTAATACGAAGAAAAATTTTTGAATTGAAAACTCTGCATTTAATCCAATAATCAAGTTTATAACTATTAAAGGAGTAAAATTACTAATAACTTGTGAAAGTAGAGTGAACAATTTACTAAAAAATATTTCAGATCCTGTAACAGGTAAGTGAATAATTGCTAATGTATCATCACTTTCGTAAAACATATTGATAAAATTATTTAAAATCTGAATAAACACTAATAATAAAATAAAGAAAAGTATATTTCGATATCCCGGTCCAGAAAAGTTAAAACCACGAGAAAACATTGAAAATACAAATAAAATATTTAAGAAATTGAAAAAATTAAGCATTAAAACATTTCTAAAAAGATTATGTCTTATATCGCTCTTTCCACTGAATTTTTTTCTGTATTTTATTCTTTGAGGTGAAAAACTATAAAGAAGATTCGTTAAGAATAATTCTTTCATTACATTGAACCTCATAATTAATCACCACCTAAAATATTTGAATTTGAATTTTTTACTATATTAAGATAAATTTCTTCTAAATTATCTCCCTCAAATTGTTCTTTAAGCTTGTTAAGTGTACCGATAAAAACTAGTTTTCCTTTGCTGAGGATACCTATTCTATCGCATAGATGTTCAGCGACCTCCAAGACATGAGTAGAGAATAGGACACTATTTCCTTTTGAAGCGTGCTCTTTCATTAAGTTTTTTAAGTCAAATGCAGCTTGTGGATCTAATCCTGTCATCGGTTCATCCATAATCCAAAACTTAGGTTCTGATAATAATGCTCCAATAACAAATACTTTTTGTCTCATACCATGAGAGAAGGAACTAATTTCTTGATGTTCAACTCCTATCATATTAAATAATTTGCAGTATCTATTAAGAATATTATCTCTTGTTTTATTATCAATTTCATATATGCTAGCGACTAATGACCAATATTCAAAGGCCGATAATGTAAGAAACATATCAGGTGAATCAGGTACATAGCCAATTTGCTTTTTGCACGCTAATCTATTATTTTTTAAAAGTAGGTCATTGAAATAAATCTCTCCCGAAGTAGGCTCTAATATACTAACTAAAGATTTGATTGTAGTTGACTTACCAGCTCCGTTATGCCCGATAAGTCCGAATATCTCCCCATCATTGATTGTAAAACTTAAATCATCAACAGCACACTTTGTATCAAATTTCACGGTAAGATTTTTAATTTTTATCATAAATAGCCCTCCATATGTATTAAGTTAATTAAATTATACAGCTAACAAAAGAAATTAGCAATATAAAAATCATGCTAATCTCGATAATTATTCTCTTATGAGTTAAATAATACATGCTATGAATAATAGTAAGAAATACCTGGTATAGTGTATAATAAATCTAATGATGAAACGCCTGGAAGTGTTTGTTTATAAGTTAAAAATGATACACCTGGTTAAGTGTGAAAATAGAATGTGATAATAGCAAGTGAAAAAAGATGTAAAAAATTTTAAAAAAGTGTTGACAAGAAAAAATAAAAGTGGTATTATTTAGTACGTGAGTGTTACGGCACTCTGTGTAAAGCCACTAAGGCTTATAAAAAATTAAAAAATGCGATACACCTGGATAGGTGATTCGTAAATAAACAGGGAAGGAGGAAATCAGGAAAATGCCAACTATTAACCAATTAGTTCGTAAACCTCGTAAATCAAAAGTATCAAAATCAGATTCACCAGCACTTAACAAAGGTTACAACTCTCAAAGAAAGAAAGAAACTAACATTTCTTCACCACAAAAACGTGGAGTTTGTACTCGTGTTGGGACTATGACACCTAAAAAACCTAACTCAGCTTTACGTAAATATGCACGTGTTCGTTTATCAAACCAAATCGAAGTAACAGCATATATCCCAGGTATCGGACACAACCTACAAGAACACAGTGTTGTACTTATTCGTGGAGGACGTGTAAAAGACTTACCAGGGGTACGTTACCACATCATCCGTGGAGCTTTAGATACTGCAGGAGTTAACGACCGTAAACAAGGACGTTCACTATACGGTGCTAAAAAACCAAAAGAGAAAAAATAATATAAGATAAAAATTTGATAAAAAGAATTCGTGAAAGGAGGCAGACACTATGCCACGTAAAGGTCCAGTTGCAAAACGTGACGTTTTGCCAGATCCAATTTATAACTCAAAATTAGTTACAAAATTGATTAACAAATTAATGCTAGATGGGAAACGCGGTACAGCACAAAGAATTTTATATTCTGCGTTTGATTTAATTAAAGAAAAATCAGGACGTGATGCTATGGAAGTTTTCGAAGAAGCATTAAACAACATTATGCCAGTTCTTGAAGTTCGTGCTCGTCGTGTTGGTGGTTCTAACTACCAAGTACCAGTAGAAGTACGTGCTGAAAGAAGAACTACATTAGGTCTACGTTGGTTAGTTAACTATTCTCGTTTAAGAGGAGAAAAAACTATGGAACAACGTTTAGCTAATGAAATTTTAGACGCAGCAAATAACACTGGTTCAGCTGTTAAGAAACGTGAAGATACTCACAAAATGGCTGAAGCTAACAAAGCATTTGCTCACTATCGTTGGTAATTATAGGGTGAATATCAAGCTATTTTATAGCTTGAGTTTTTCACTATAAAAGACAAATTACTCAAAACATTTAAAAATTTATGAAAGGAGAAAATTGACTCATGACTAGAGCATTTTCTTTAAAAGATACTCGTAATATCGGTATCATGGCTCACATCGACGCAGGTAAAACTACTGCTACAGAGCGTATTTTGTTCTACACTGGGAAAATCCACAAAATCGGAGATACTCACGATGGTAACTCTCAAATGGACTGGATGGAACAAGAACAAGAACGTGGTATCACTATTACATCTGCTGCAACAACTGCTGAGTGGAAAAAACACCGTATCAACATCATCGATACACCGGGACACGTAGACTTCACAGTTGAGGTTGAACGTTCACTTCGTGTACTTGATGGATCAGTAGCAGTACTAGATGCGCAATCAGGTGTTGAACCACAAACAGAAACAGTTTGGCGTCAAGCTACAACTTATGGAGTTCCTCGTATCGTATTCGTAAACAAAATGGATAAAACAGGAGCTGACTTCCTATATTCTGTAGGAACAATCCATGACAGATTACAAGCTAATGCACACCCAATTCAACTTCCAATCGGAGCTGAAGATTTATTCGAGGGTGTAATTGACCTTGTTGAAATGAAAGCTATCTACAATGAAGGTAGCGTTGGGGAAAATCTTGTTGTAAAAGAAATCCCAGCTGAATATCAAGATCAAGCTGAAGAATACCGTGAAAAATTAATCGAAGCTGTTGCAGAATTCGATGAAGACTTCATGGAAAAATACTTAGGTGGAGAAGAAATTACAATTGACGAGCTTAAAGCTGCAATTCGTAAAGCTACATTATCTGTAGAATTCTTCCCAGTAGTATGTGGATCAGCATTCAAATATAAAGGTGTACAACCAATGCTAGATGCAGTAGTAGAATACCTACCATCTCCATTAGATGTACCTGCTATTAAAGGGGTTAACCCAGATACTGATGAAGAAGTAGAAAGACACTCTTCAGACGAAGAGCCATTCTCAGCCCTAGCTTTCAAAGTTATGACTGACCCATTCGTAGGGAAACTTACTTTCTTCCGTGTGTACTCAGGTATTTTATCATCTGGTTCATACGTTAAAAACTCAACTAAAGGTAAACGTGAACGTGTAGGACGTATCCTACAAATGCACGCTAACACTCGTAACGAAATCGCTGAAGTTTACGCTGGTGATATCGCTGCAGCTGTTGGTCTTAAAGATACTACTACTGGGGACACACTTTGTGACGAGAAAAACGAAGTTATTCTTGAATCAATGGAATTCCCAGAACCAGTTATCCAACTTTCAGTTGAACCAAAATCAAAAGCTGACCAAGATAAAATGTCTACAGCTTTACAAAAATTACAAGAAGAAGACCCAACATTTTGTGCTAGAACTGACGAAGAAACTGGACAAGTTATCATCGCAGGTATGGGTGAGCTTCACTTAGACATCTTCGTTGACCGTATGCGTCGTGAATTCAAAGTTGAATGTACAGTAGGTGCTCCAATGGTATCTTACCGTGAAACATTCAAACAAGCTGCACAAGTACAAGGTAAATTCACTCGTCAATCTGGTGGACGTGGACAATACGGGGACGTATGGATTGAGTTCACTCCAAATGAGCCAGGTGCAGGATTTGAATTCGAAAATGCTATCGTTGGTGGGGTAGTTCCACGTGAATACATCCCAGCAGTAGAAGCAGGATTAAAAGACTCTATGGCAAATGGGGTATTAGCTGGATACGAATTAATCGACGTTAAAGCTAAATTATTCGATGGATCATACCACGATGTCGATTCATCTGAAATGGCGTTCAAAGTTGCTGCATCATTAGCTCTTAAAGAAGCTGCTAAAAAATGTAACCCAGTAATCTTAGAACCAATCATGAAAGTTGAAGTTGTAATGCCTGAAGAATACTTAGGAGATATCATGGGTGATATCACTTCACGTCGTGGACGTGTAGAAGGTATGGAAGCTCGTGGTAACGCTCAAGTAGTAAGTGCTTCAGTACCATTATCTGAAATGTTCGGATATGCAACTTCTCTACGTTCTGCAACTCAAGGACGTGGTACTTACTCAATGGTATTCGATCACTACGAAGAAGTACCTAAATCAATTTCTGAAGAAATTATCAAAAAAAATAAAGGATAATAAAAATTATTCTTTATAGTTGCAATTTTCGTTGTAACATTATAAAATATAGTTATCATAGAATGCTATGTGACTAATTATTAAAAAATAAAATTTTATTAACTTGAAGGAGACATTTTTAAAATGGCAAAAGAAAAATTTGACCGTAGTAAAACACATGCTAACATTGGAACAATTGGTCACGTTGACCACGGTAAAACTACTTTAACAGCAGCTATCGCTACTGTATTAGCAAAAACTTATGGTGGAGAAGCTAAAGACTACGCTTCAATCGATAACGCACCAGAAGAAAGAGAACGTGGTATCACAATCAACACTTCTCACATCGAGTACGAAACTCCAAACCGTCACTACGCACACGTAGACTGCCCAGGACATGCTGACTATGTTAAAAACATGATCACTGGTGCTGCTCAAATGGACGGAGCTATCTTAGTAATCGCTGCTACAGATGGACCAATGGCTCAAACTCGTGAGCACATCCTATTATCTCGTAACGTTGGAGTACCAAAAATCGTTGTATTCTTAAACAAATGTGATATGGTTGATGACGAAGAGTTATTAGAATTAGTTGAAATGGAAGTTCGTGAACTATTATCTGAATACGGATTCGACGGAGATGAACTACCAGTAATCAAAGGTTCTGCTCTTAAAGCTCTTGAAGGAGACGCTGATGCAGAAAAAGCTATCATCGAATTAATGGAAACAGTTGACGAGTACATCCCAACTCCAGAACGTGATAACGCTAAACCATTCATGATGCCAGTTGAGGACGTATTCTCAATCACAGGTCGTGGTACAGTTGCTACTGGACGTGTTGAACGTGGACAAGTTAAAGTTGGAGACGTAGTAGAAATCGTTGGATTAACTGAAGAACCAGCTTCAACTACTGTAACAGGTGTTGAAATGTTCCGTAAATTATTAGATTACGCTGAAGCAGGAGATAACATCGGTGCATTATTACGTGGTGTTGCTCGTGAAGATATCGAACGTGGACAAGTTTTAGCAGCTCCTAAAACAATCACTCCACACACTCAATTCGTAGCTGACGTATACGTATTATCTAAAGAAGAAGGTGGACGTCACACTCCATTCTTCACAAACTACCGTCCTCAATTCTACTTCCGTACTACTGACGTAACTGGTGTAGTTACTTTACCAGAAGGTACTGAAATGGTAATGCCTGGGGATAACGTATCAATCAACGTAGAACTTATTTCTCCAATCGCGATCGAAGAAGGAACTCGTTTCTCAATTCGTGAAGGTGGACGTACTGTAGGTTCAGGTGTTGTAACTTCAATCGTTAAATAATAATTGAATTGAAACACATTAAGCAAGGTGAATTTCACCTTGCTTTTTTTATATACTTAATATTTATTTACATAATGTTCATATTTAATTAGAGATATTTGATAGTTTTAGTACATTATATGTATTAATATTATATTTTTAATGTAAAATCATTATTTTTTGTAATTTTATTAGAAAATACGTACTATTTTTAATAAATCCTTGCAGAAAAACTGTAAGAGGTGTATAATATGTTTAAAGGTAGTATAGGGGAAAATAATATTGTAAATTCAAATATTTATGTATATTATTAGATATAATCAAAGTTACTCTAGGGATATTGAGTAATATTTTGGAATCGAGGTTAAGAAATTAACTTCGATTTTTTATTAATAAAAAATATAATTGTTTAATGGGGTAAGTTTTAAGTAGTTGTTTAGATAAATAATTGTATAAAGCATATTAATATGATAATATATGTTAGTGTAGAGTATTCTCATTATACCATTTATGAGTAATATATTAACTAATATTTTTAAATAAGGTCAAAATAGTATAAAAAGGAAGAAAATGAAGAATTTAAAGTTTGATGGAACTCAGTTAAAATATATAGCTATAATTG
>NZ_CAUQNQ010000029.1:0-17991 GCF_963519265.1 uncultured Gemella sp.
GAGTAGACTTAGTTAAAATTGGTGTTTCAACATCAACAAACATGTTGTTATCTAAATAATCTCTAGTTGCTTTAGTGATTTTTGAACGTAAGTGTAACACTTCAGCAAGTTCTGTTCTTCTTAAATCTAGGTAACGATATTTAAGACGTAACTCTTCACTTGATAAACTTGCATCATCCAATACGAATGGTAATGTTTTAGCTTTTGATAAAATTTCTAATTTATCAGCGATAACTTCTACTTTACCTGATGCGATTTTCTCGTTTACAGTAGATTCATTTCTTAATACTACTTCACCTTCAATAGAAACTACAAATTCGTTTCTTAAAGTTCCTGCTAGTTCATGTAATTCTGCATTCTTTTCTCCTGAAAATACACATTGAACTACACCCATTCTATCTCTTACATCAATAAAGATTAAGTTACCAAGGTCACGACGTTTACTAACCCATCCTTTTAATGTTACTTTCTTTCCAACATATTTTTCATCTATACGACCTGCGTATTCCGTTCTTCCGTATGCGCTCATTATTTTTCTCCTCTCAGTTTCTCTTGTAAATAATCAACTATGTTTTCTAAGTTAATTGTTTCTTGTTCAAATGATTTCATATCTTTTACGACAAGCGTTCCACTCTCCAGTTCACTTTGTCCAATTATTATAGAATATTTTGCATTATATCTATCTGCAACTTTCATTTGAGCTTTCATTTTTTTATCAAAATAATCATTTTGTACGCTATATCCAGCTAATCTTAAATCATTAGTAAGTTTTACCCCAGCATTTGAAGCTTCTTCTCCCATAGCAACTACAAAAACATCGATTGTATCATCTATAGGCAATTCAATATTTTCACTTTCAAGAGCTAATAATAATCTTTCAATACTTAAGGCAAAACCAATACCTTTTTTATCTTCCGGCCCATCTAACAATTTAATTAAACCATTATAACGCCCACCTCCACAAAGTGTTTTTAATTCCACTTCAGGATTATCTATCATTATCTCAAATGCAGTGTGAGTATAATAATCTAATCCACGAACTAAATTATGATCGATTTCATATTTTACACCAAGTGCGTCTAAATGTTTTAGAACTTCTGCGAAATATTGCTTAGATTCTTCACCTAAGTAATCTAATAATTTTGGTGCCGATTTAATAAGTTCATGTCCCGCATCAACTTTACAATCTAAAATTCTCATAGGGTTTTTGTAAAGACGATTATTACAATCTTCGCAAAACTCGTTTATTCTAGGTTCAAAGTGTTTTACTAATGCTTCATTATAAGCTTGTCTTTCTTCGGGATTACCTAAAGAGTTAATACTCACTTTGATATTTTCTATGCCAAACATTCTGTAAATATTATATGCTAAGCTTATTACCTCTGCGTCGATTTTCGGACTTTCTTCCCCAATCACCTCAACTCCATATTGAACGAATTGACGATAACGCCCTTTTTGTTTTCTTTCATATCTAAACATCGGACCAACATAGTAGAGTTTTTGTGGTTGGATTGTTTTAGCGAATAATTTATTTTCTATATATGAACGAACTGTTCCAGCTGTTCCCTCAGGTCTTAGTGTTAAAGATCTATTTCCTTTATCTTGGAAAGTATACATCTCTTTTTGAACTATGTCAGTAGTATCTCCAACACCTCTACTGAATAATTCTGTTGATTCAAACATCGGTGTTCTAATCTCTTCATAGCAAAAGTTCTTGCTAATTTCTCTTAGTTTCCCTTCAATATACTGCCACTTTATACTTTCTTCAGGTAGTATATCTTGTGTTCCTCTCGGCATAGTTATTACCATGGTTTGCTCCTTTCAATGATTTATCTACAAATCATACTTCAATATAAATTAAAATCGCCCCATATAGCCTATACTATATGGGACGATAACTAAATTCGTGGTGCCACCCTAATTCATATCGAAATATCGATACCTTATTTTCTTATTATTAAATTTTACAAAAAGTGTTACTTACTTTAATCATTAATATTTAATCTTTCAGCCTTGGGATTAAACTCTCTTTTTATTAAAACATAAAGTAAAATTCTTTTTACTATTTTGTCACGGTTCTTTTAAATATATTATACCAAACTACTGTCATTGTCAAGAAATTATTATATTTTTAAATTTAATTTCTTTAAATTTTCACTTATCCCTTATTACTTTATAAGATTATTTTTCTAGACAATTCAATATTAATAATAACTATTTTTTTCACTATAAATAATAATATTTTACCGATATAGTAGCTAACTTACGTATTTTATTTAATTACTTATCACTTAATTTACTTGATTTTTTTTTCTTAACATTATACAATAAATTATAGTTAAAGACATTAAAGAAAGGAGTATAACCCTTTATGAAAAAAATAATCTCTGTTTTAATGCCTATATTAGCAATATTTTTCTTAGTAGGTGGTACTTACTACTACCTAAATGCAGGAAATAAAAATTTTAAAGAAGAACATTCAAAATATATATCATTAATTAATGATTCATATGATTTTAAAAATGGCTTAAACGGCCTTGAAACATTAACTACAGAAAAAGCTAAAGAAACGTTAAGAAATATAGATAATGAAATCAATACCGCTAGTGAATTAGTAAGAATTGATACTGTACTAAACAATGCAGATATCGAAAAAGCACACGATCACTTAAAACAAGCTAAAAAATTAGATGTTAATCATACTTTCTCTAAAGCAATTTCATATTTAGATGAACAATTAGATCATTACGACAATGCTCTTACCGAGATTTTAGAATTAGATATTAGCTCGGCAACTTATGCAGATCAAATTCAAACTATTTTAGCTAAGTACAACTTCAAATATGAAGCTTTAAAAGAAAAACTGTTAAATTCTGAAACCTCAGAATTAGAACAAGATCATAAAACTAGCGTAACTAAAAAAGAGGAAACAAAAAAAGAACTAGGCAATAGAGAAAGTTCTAAAAAAGATACTACTTCTTCAAATAAAAATTCTAATAGTACTAAAAATAATTCTTCTGATACTAAAAAAGTTTCATCTATTCCTAATACACAAAATCACCCACAAATTGTAGGGCAACAAGTACCTGAAACATATAATACTATACGTTACACTCAAGAGGGTAGCACTAGTAGAAATATCATTGAAAATGAACTAAAAGGTGATATCTCTAACTTCACGAACGAAGAAATAAATGCTGCAATCGCAAATTATAACGCAAAAAATCAAGGATAGCTAACTTGCCATCCTTGATTTTTTATTTTTCTACAGCTATCACTTCTATTTCTATGTTCCCACCTAGTGGCAATGCAGCCACTTGAAAAGCTGATCTAGCAGGAAGTACATCATTAAATTGTTCTGCATATACTTTATTCACTTCAGCAAAGTCTGCAATATCTTTTAAAAGCACTAATGATTTTACAACATGATTCATAGAACTTCCAGCTTCTTCTAAAACTGCTTCAATATTTTTAAAAACTTGTTTTGCTTCTTCGATAACTCCACCTTCAACAATTTTCCCTGTTTCCGGGTTAATCCCTAATTGACCAGAACAAAAAATAAGATTTCCTACTTTATTTGCTTGCACATATGGTCCTACTGCTTTTGGTGCTTTTGGTGTATTTACTTCTGTAATTTTCATTTTATAAATCTCCTTTTTCTTGCATATTTTGATGCTTAAGAATAGAAAATACCTTTAACAGTACTCTAAAATTCGAGTTCAGTAATATCGGATTTATCCATTCCGTTATGTACTATACTATCATTGATATTACATATCTTTTCATATAATTATAGTTTATATACACTTATTTTTCAATAAAATCGTATTCGTTTTCATAATTAAATTTAAAAACTTACTACCAATTGCAAATTAGAAAGAATTAATGGAATTTTCAATACCAATGGGGCTGATCCAAAAGACCTAAATTTTAACAAAGTATATATGAGAATTCATAGACGCAGTGGTTTATTGATATCTAAATTCGCTTTATAAAAGCTTTTTAGATATCTAATAAACTGTGCGGGGGTGACTCGACAAAATCGATTTCTACGAAATCACGATTTTTGAGTCACTCCCTCCTCCCTAAAATTTTACAAAAAAACACAAATCACCATTATACATTAAACAACAAAAAAGCTATAACTAGATTCTAAATCTAGCTATAGCTTTCTTACGTTTTTAATTAAAGAACAACTACGTTAGCTGCTTGTGGTCCACGAGCACCGTCTTCAACTTCAAATTCAACTTTATCGCCTTCTTTTAAAGTTTTGAATCCATCTTTTTTAATGCTTGAGAAGTGAACAAAGATATCTTTTTCTCCTGCTACTTCGATAAATCCGAATCCTTTTTCCTCGTTAAACCATTTTACTGTACCTTGTTTCATAAGTTACAATCTCCTTTTTATTTTATATTTTATTATCAATAATCAATCGTATTCTTGCCGTTAAAGATAATAAATAAAATAAATGTGACATTGTGTTATTCACTTAAAAAACTTAGAACCTGTATTACAATTTTTACTATATGTTTTATTGACTTTCTTTATTATACTTCATATTAATATAATTTGCAAGTAAAAACTCAAAAAAATGGGCTGACCCAAAAGTCCTAAGTTTTAACAAAGTGTATATGAGAACTCATAGACGCAGTGGTTTATTGACATCTAAATTCGCTTTATAAAAGCTTTTTAGATATCTAATAAACTGTGCAGGAATGACTCTAAAAAATCGATTTCTACGAAATCACGATTTTTGAGTCACTCCCATTAAAACTCTTCATCTTCAGTTGCAATGTTGAATTTCGATACAATACCCTCATTATCAAAATCAAAGACATCTTCACTCTCTTCCATATCTTCTTCTTCAATTAGAGCATCAACATCATCATGGATATCTTCTTGTTCTTCTTCACCAAGTTCTTCAATATCATCTTCATCATCAATTTCAAATTTTTGAACACTTGGTTCAACAAAGTTTTTAATATCTTCTACAAATAAACTATCTCTTAATTTCCAACTACCATCTTCAACACATACAAAACGTCCATCTAAGTTTAGATCTGTGTAGAAGTATGCAGCTTGTGCAGTAAATTCTTCCTCATCAACGTTTCTTAGTGGTTTAATATAATCTAGGAAATCATAAATATTTAATTTTTCAATCCCTTCTTCTACCATATATGCATAACATAAATCTATTAGTGACATTTCCTTAATTTTTTCTGCGCTTAAATCTTTTAACTTTACCATTTATATTAGATTCCCTTCTTTTTTATTTATTACATTTTTTCTGGAGCTGATACTCCGATTAACTCTAAAGCATTTCTTAAAGTTATCTTAACAGCAGTGATTAATGCTAAATAACTTTGAGTTTGCTCTTTATTTTCTGTTATTACTTTATTATTATTATAGAATTTGTGGAATGAACTTGCAAGACTTTGTAAGTAATTACAAATTCTGTGTGGTTCATAGTTTTTAGCTGCTTGTGCAACTATTTCTGGATAATATGCTAAGTTTTTCAGTAAGTCTACTGAATATTCATCAGTTAGCAATTCATAATCACAGTTATTAACATCATACTCACCTTGCTCTGCTGCTTGACGTAAGATTGAACAAATTCTAGCGTGGGCATATTGAACGTAGTACAGCGGATTATCACTTGATTGTTCTTTTGCTACTGCAAAATCAAAGTCTAAGTGACTATCTGCACTTCGCATTACTAAAAAGTAACGAGCAGCATCAGCTCCTACTTCATCTATTAAATCACGAAGTGTAATTGCCTTACCTGTTCTCTTACTCATTTTTACAACTTCACCATTATTTAGAAGTTGTACCATTTGCATAATTAAAGCTTCTAATTGCTCTGCTTTATACCCCATAGCTACTACACTAGCTTTAAGTCTAGCTACATAACCATGGTGATCTGCACCAAGAACGTCTAATAATAAATCAAATCCACGATCTAATTTATTTTTGTGATAGGCTATATCACTAGTTAAGTATGTTAGTGAACCATCTGCTTTTATTAATACACGGTCTTTGTCATCACCTGTACCTAAAGCAGTTGTTTCTAACCATAAAGCACCATCTTTTTCATATACGAAACCTTGTTCTCTTAAAGATTCTAAAGCTTTTTCTACAAGACCATTTTCATATAATGATTTTTCACTGAAAAATACATCATATTCTAAACCAAAATCACCAAGGTCTTTTTTAATATTTTCCATTTCATACGCTACTGCATACTCACGAATAAACTCATTTAAGTCTTCTCTTTCTAATAATGATTCACCGAATTCATCTTTTAGTTTTTGACCTAGAACTTTAATATCTTCACCATGATATGCATCCTCTGGCATCTTAGCATCCATGCCTAGAGCCTGTTTATATCTAGTGATCGCTGAAATCACAAGATTATTAATTTGATTACCGGCATCATTGATATAGTATTCACGAGATAAGTCATATCCTGATTTTTTCATTATTCTTGCTAATGAATCAGAATATGCAGCATTTCTAGCATGCCCCACGTGTAATGTTCCAGTTGGGTTAGCTGACACATACTCTAAAAGTACTTTTTTCCCTTGTCCAATGTTGTTTTCACCATATTTAAAATCATCTTCTAAGATTTTTCCAACAACACTTCCAAGACTTGATTTTTTAACGAAAAAGTTAATAAATCCTGGGCCAGCTATTTCAATTTTTTCTACCGCTTCATCTTCTTCTATATTACTGATTATTTCCTCGGCAATAACTCTAGGGTTTTTACGTAAAGCTCTTGTTAATTGCATCGCCACGTTTGAAGAAAAGTCCCCATTATCTGTGTTTTTCGGAGTTTCCACATGAATATCTACCCCATCAATTTCCAATTTGGTTAAAGAATTCTGTAATAATTCTACTATTTTATTTTTCACCAAAAATTCCTCCTAATTACCTACTATATATTTTTCACTAATATTTTCAATTTATTTTGCTGTTTATCATTTTTTCCGAAATGTATATTGTACACTATCTCAAATAAAGTAAAATTATTTTTTCCCATCTTACTCATTTTCACAAGTTGTGTTTCCAATTTCATTTGACCATATTGTGTACTGTAATCATTACTTGTTTTCGTATATGCTAAGTACATTTTTGAATCGTCTTTTTCTATACTAACACTTTCTTTAATTTTGTCAATAAAAATCTTTATTTTTTTGTTATTTTTATCGCTATAAATTATTTTCTGACTATCTAGTTGTTCAGTATATCTTCCTAGATAAGATTCTTCATGTATTTTTTCAGAATCAACATATGTTATTATTTTAATTTTACTATCCATTAATGCTCTCTAATTCCTCTTCAATTTCTAACCAAGTATCATTCAGCTCTTCTAATTCAGAATTTAACTGTTTTAACTGCTCATTAAATTCTTGAGTTTTTATCATATCAGTATAAACTTCCTCTTTGGCAAGTTCATTATTTACACCTTGTATTCTTTCTTCTAAAGTTTCAATTTTATTCATCAATTCATCACGAGTTCTCTCTAATTTTCGAACACGTCTTTTTGCTTCTTTATCTAGAGTATAGTTATTTGCTTCTTTTTCAACAACAACTTCTTCACTCTGCTTAGTTAGCTGCTGAGCAATTCTCTCTTGTTCTCGTTTTTCTAAATAATAATCATAGTTTCCTAAGTACATATTATGACCATTATCAGTAATATCTAGTACTTTATTTGCTATCTTGTTAATAAAATACCTATCGTGACTGACAAAAAGAATAGTCCCTTCATAATTTTTTAATGCTTCTTCTAATACTTGCTTACTCGTGATATCAAGGTGGTTAGTCGGTTCATCTAATATAAGGAGATTGTTTTTCTCCAACATCAGTTTTGCAAGTTGTAATCTCGCTTTTTCTCCACCTGAAAGATCTCTTACTATCTTAAGAACATCATCACCTCTAAATAAGAATCTACCAAGCACTGTTCTTACTTCCGCCTCTTTCATTAGAGGATATTCGTCCCATAATTCATTTAATATTGTTTTTGAAGATTCGAATTCTGCTTGTTTTTGGTCATAGTATCCTAATGACACTTTACTTCCATATTGAACAGAACCAGAAATTTCTTTTTGTCTCTTAGCTATAGTTTTTATTAAAGTAGATTTTCCTATACCATTTCTTCCGACAACAGCTATTCTATCACCCTTATAAACAGAAAGATTATAATTCTGACCAACTTTAGTTCCATTATAACCTACTTGTAAATCACTAATCGTAAGAACATCACGACCACTTTGCTCCTTAATTAGGAACTCTATACCTGCTGCCTTATCATCTTTTTTAGGATTATCTATAAGTTCCATCTTGTCTAATACTTTTTGACGACTTTTAGCCATTTTACTAGTAGATGCTCTAGCTATATTTTTCTGAACAAATTCTTCAAGTTTTTTTATATCCTTTTGTTGACTTGTATACTCTTTTAGTTGCTTTTCAAAATCTTCTTCATATTGTACTAAAAACTTAGAGTAATTACCTACATATTTTTTAAGCTTTCCAAACTCTAAGTTATATACAACATTTACTACTTTATCTAAAAAGTATCTATCGTGACTAACTATAACTATTGCACCATTATAGGATGATAAATAATTTTCTAACCACGCTACATTTTCCATATCAAGGTGGTTAGTCGGTTCATCTAAAACTAATAAATCGGGCTCACTTAATAATAGTTTAGCCATTGATAATCTTGTCTTCTCTCCACCGGAGAAAGTACTTATTTTTTTATCAAAAACGTCTTTTGTAAAGTCTAATCCATACAACACACTCTCTATCTTACTTTTATAATGGTAGTCTTTATGAGTCAATACTTCATTTTGTAGTCTATCGAATTTATTAAGTAGCGCTGGATTATTTTCGATATTTTCTGGAGTTAACTCAAACGAAAGTTTTTCCAATTCCGCTTCTAATGTAATAATTTCTTCGAAGCATGTAATCATCTCTTCATAAATTGACAAATCTTCTCGTACTATAAATTCTTGTGAAAGATACCCTACAGTCGTATTCTTAGATATAGTTCTTTCACCACTATCAAAACTAATAGCACCCGAAATAATTTTTAATAATGTACTCTTCCCCGCACCATTTCTACCTACAATGGCAACACGGTCTTTATCGTTAATTTCTAATTTCACATTTGAAAATATTTCATTTACCACAAAATTCTTTGTTACATTGTTTAATTGAATTAACATTTTTGCTCCTTTCTCTGATTTCTTACTTATTTTCATAAAACCCTATTGATTTCATCTATAACTGGAATATTATATCACATTTCTTGTTTTTTCGCTAATAATTATAATGCTCAATTTATTATAAACTACATCTATCGATAGTTGATAGCAGCTATCAATAAATAATATTTTATTCATTCGTAGTCTTATAATCTAGAATATACAATTTATATTAAATTATTTACTCACTATATATTCCTATTTTATTATTTTTGTACATGCTGTATATTTAAAATAAAATAATATTTTCCATCGATTAAATGTACTTTTGCTTTACTATTAATTAAATTTATATAATATTTTATATAAATTATTGTTACTTTTTTATATAAATGTTATAATACAATTATATAAAAAATTTATTAATAAGGGGGATTCATTACATGAAACCAAAAAAAATATTATCAGTCCTTATGGCCGCTGGATTAGCATTTACTGCAGTTGGGTGTAGCAGTTCTTCTAATTCAACATCACAAAAATCTAATCAACCTGCAGACTATGTAGCAGGTGTATCATTAGATAAACCTATTAAAGTAGATAAAGAAGCTGGTACTATTACTGTTCTTACAAAAATTAATGGTAAATACTTCGATGAAGCTACAAGACATAACTCAGTAGAACAAAGTGGTACAAACGGTGCTAAATCTATCTTCACAGCATTTGCTAAACCAGAAGAATTCTACAACGCTCTAATTGAGATTGGTGCAAAACCAGGAGAAAATATGAATCCAAATAACGCAACTACTACACATGTTGAAGGAACTCCAATTAAAGCTGAAATCACTTGGAATGGAGCTGACAAAAAATATGACATCAACGAAGTAGTAAAAGATAGTAATGGTAAACAAATTGATTTCCGCTTCGGTGGTAACTTAAAACGTGCAATCGATAAAAACACAGGATGCTTATCTTGTTTAGATAGTTGTCCGGTAGGTATCATCTCTAATACTACTTATACTTATGGTGCAGTTGAAACTCGTAAAGAGGTTAAATTCACTGGTAACGAAGATATTCTTCCAGAAGATGGAACATATGCAGCTGTTATTTATAGCATTAAAAAATAATAGCTAATCACAAGGAGAGATTTAATGAAACGCTTAAGATTATTATTCTATTTCACAAGTGTTGGTATAGCTGTTGGTTACTTCTTCGCATTCTTACTGTTCTTCTTTACACAGTTTGAAATGTTAGCTGACCAAAGTCTTGTGATATTCGTTTGGACTGTTTACGGTATAATGACAGGATTATATTTTAAACGTATAAATCGTAAATATACATTTTTCATTATAGAAGCAATTATACTTCTAATGGCTATTTTTTCAGGGAAAACAAAAACACTATTATACATAGCACGTGAAGTACTGCATGCTGGAACACTTAATCAAATTAAGGTTCCATTTATAGTTGGTGTTATTATCGTTAACTTAATAAATCTTTATATTATTTTAACACTTTCTAAATACCAAAAAGTTTATACTAAAGATGAACTTAAAGTATTAAAAGAAAAAGAAGTAAAACTTAGTGATTTAAGAGAAGTTGATCCTGAAGAGGAGAAAAAATTAAAAGCACAACGTAGAAAAGTAAGATATATTACACTTATTTGTTTTGCAATCTTCTTTGCAATATACTTTACAGTGCCTAGTTTTAAAAATGGAATTAATACAGCATTCGCAACTCTATCTCAATTTGATACAAATGCAGTAATTGAATATCTACGTGGATGGGGAGCTTGGGCTGCGGTAGTTTCTGGAGTGTTAATGGTACTTCAATCAATAGCTGCACCAATTCCAGCATTTTTAATCACATTATCAAATGCTGCTATCTTTGGTTGGGTTCTAGGAGCTGTATTATCTTGGTCAACTGCAATGATAGGGGCTGCGGTATGTTTCTATATTGCTCGCGGATTAGGACGAGATGTCGTAGAAAAACTTACAAGTAAAGGTGCAATGGCAAGTATTGACGTATTCTTCGAACGCTACGGAGATAAAGCTATTCTTATTTGTCGATTATTACCATTCGTATCTTTCGACTTCGTTAGTTACGCTGCTGGTCTTACTAATATGAGTTTCTGGCGATTCTTTATCGCTACAGGAATCGGGCAACTACCAGCAACAATAGTTTACTCATACGTTGGTGGAACTCTTTCTGGTGGGGTTAGAAACCTATTCATTGGATTAATGTGTTTATTCGCGCTATCAATCGTTATCGGTATTATGAAAAAAATCTATAACGATAAACATAAAAAAGAAGAAGAGCTTATTGCATCTTCTAACTAATAAACAAAAACAACTAGAAATGATACTTTTCATCTCTAGTTGTTTTTGTATTCATTAAGCAGTGATTCCTACTTGGTTAAAATATTTCATAAATAGGAATTTTTCTACACCTATTTCTACTTCTTCGCCTATATTTAATCTATAGTCGATATAAACATCTATTCCATCAACTACATATTTTGAATATAATTCTTTATCGAATTTGCTTGCTATCGAAACCCCGATAACTTTATTTACTCTGCCACCTCAACAAGCTTGTTGAAATAATGATACTAATATGTAGTTTTTATTTTTATCTTTTAATAATTTTTTCGCTTCGTCATTTATTATAATCGCCATTTTTTCTCCTATTCTACTCTATCGCCTTAAGAGCTTCTACCATGTTTACTTTTTTCAGTTTTTTATGCATTACTATCATTACGACTATAGTAATCAATATTGTTATACCCGATGCTAATAAATAAACTACTAAAGGTACTTTACTACTAAACATCATATCTCTACCCGCGAGTTCTAGTATTATTTTCAAATACATTTTATAACCTAGATAATTACCTAAAATAATACCTACCCCACTTAAGTAAAAGATTTCTCTAAATACATATATAGTTACTTCGCTTGGATAAAAACCAAGAACTTTTATCGTTGATAATTCTCTAATACGCTCAGACACATTAACATTTATTAAATTGTATAATACTACAAGCGCTAATGTAACTGAACAAATCACCATAACTGCTACTATAATATCTATTCCTTTAATAAAATTATCAAGTATTTCTTGTATTTTAGAATTGTCACTTATGTTTACTATATCGCTATTATTATTTAAAATACTTACCACATTTTCAACAATTTCCTTACCACCCGTAGTTTGTACTAAAAACGTATTGTCCTTATATTGTTTTTTAAATACTGATTCATAATAATCTTTATTAATATATATTGTGTGTCCAAAGTAATTTTTATTAATTTCACCAATAGTCAAGGTGTATTCTTTATTATTTACAACTACATTAAAGCTATCTCCTACCTGTAACTTGTGAAGATATGCAAGTTTTTCACTAATAACAGCCGCGTCAACTGGTAAGTTAATACCTTTGGTATTATTATCCATTAATGTAATATAGTCCTTGTAGTTTTCTTTATCCACCGTTATTAATTGTGCAGAATCTATAATTTCATTATTACTCTCGAAAGTAGCAAGTTGAATATTTATTTTGGTGCTAGCTTTGACATTCTTATTATTATCAATCTCTCTTTGAAGTTTTTCTACACTTTCATTATCTATATAAGGATTATAAGTAGCTGCGATATCTACCTTATTAATTACTTTAAATTGTTCATTAGAAATATTTATAACTCCATAACGAATTCCAAAACCTATAAACATAAGAGTTAAACAACCCGCAACTCCAAAAATTGTCATTAGCATTCTGATTTTATAACGGAAAATATTTCTAAAAGTTACCTTTCTTAAAAAGCTAAGTCTAGACCAAATAAACGGTATTTTTTCTAAAAATATCCTACTTCCACCACTCGGAGCCTTAGGACGCAACAAGTACGCGCTCTTTTCTCTTAAATTTTTTCTAAGCGGTATATAAATCGCTAAACTTATACATCCTAATGAAATAACAAAAGCTGCGATAAGTATACTTGGAGTGTATACGATCTCCGGTGTATTAAAAGTAAAGAACCTTGCATAAGAATTATATATTATCGGCACAATCACCAAATATGCTCCAATAATACCTAATATCGTACCTATCAAGGTAGATAATCCACCATATACAAAATATTTTTTAGAAATTTGATAATTACTGTATCCTAGGGATTTAAGAGTACCGATATTTATCCTGTTTTCGTCTATCATTCTAGTCAAAGTAGTAAGTGAAACTAAAATCGATACAACGAATAAGAATATTGAAAAAACATTAGCAACAAAGGTTAAACTACTCGCAGAATCTATAAATTGAGCATAGTTTTTTAAACCTCTAATATTTTCTACCGAGAATCTAGGATAACTTTCTTCTGAAAGGCTAGCCTTCCCAATATTTAGTTGCTTTTTATTATCATCAATCTCTTTTTGAGCTTTATTCAATTTTTCTACTTGTTCATTGTAACTCTTACTATCAACATTTTTTAATAATTCAAGTTTTTCTTTAACACTATTAAGTTGTTCTTGTGCTTGATTTATTACTTTTTCATTTTCATTTAATTTTTTATTATTTTTTTCTAAATAATTTTTTTCGTCGATTTTTTGCTGAGTTTTTAATTTTTCTATCAGGCTATCTCTAGTCTTATTAACTTCCGTAATATAATCCTTATCACTATATTTATAGTTAATATCTTTAAGTTTTATATTTACTCCACTTACATTTTCAAATTTAAAAACATCTCTTTTTACATACCCAAAATAGTCCTTATTAGCTAGATTATTATTAGATACCTCTATATGATCTGCTCCTTGAACGAAACCAACTACTTTAAACTTATATTGTTTTAAAGTATTACTTTCACTCTTATCTGAAATAAAAGAAATCTCATCACCAATTTTATAACTACTTTGTAATGATTCTACTAAAGCTATTTCTCGGTCATTATTAGGTAAAGCACCTTCAGTTAACTTAGGTAAAACTAATTTTTCAGGTAAAGATTCTATATTTACAAACTCATTACTATTAGTTATCTGGAGTTTTTTTATAAAATAACTTTCACTTAAATCAATATTATCTAGAGCATTTATAATTTTCATATCTTCTTCATTGATTCCAAAATTATGACTCACTCGCAAATCATACATCTTATGGCGTTCTATATACTTATTATAGGTATTCACCATAGCGGGTGATGTTTCTTTTAGACCTACAAAGATAAAAACTCCCAGAAACATTATTATCATTATCGATATAAACTTCGACTTTGTTTTTGATATTTCTCTTAATATATCTCTATTTATTGCTTTCATAACACTACCACTCTATTTCATCAATACTTTTCGGATTAATATTTTGTGTTACTTTTTTCACCTTAGCATCATAAATTTCTATTACCTTATCTGCGGCTTCAGCTATAGAACTATTGTGAGTGATAATAACTACAGTTTTTTTCTCATCTGCACTATAGTCTTTTAGGATATTTAAGATATTTTTTCCCGTCTTATAATCTAATGCCCCAGTTGGTTCATCACAAAGTAATAGTTTTGGATTTTTAGCTATTGCTCTCGCTATAGCAACACGCTGTTGTTCTCCACCAGAGATTTGCGAAGGAAAATTATTCATTCTATGTTCTAATCCTACTAACTTTAAGATATCTGTTGCTTTTTTCGGTTGCTTTACAATTTGTCCAGCTAATTCTACATTTTCTAAAACTGTTAGGTTTGGAATCAAATTATAGAATTGAAAAACGAAACCTATATCTTCTCTTCTATATCTAGTTAGTTCTGCTTCACTTAAGCCGACAATCTCTTTTCCAAAAACATTAATTGATCCTTTACTAGCATTATCCATTCCACCTATAATATTAAGTAATGTACTCTTCCCAGCTCCACTAGGACCTAAAATTACAACAAATTCTCCTTCATTTATATCAAAATTAATAGCATTATTCGCTATAACTTTATTACTATTTTCTCCATATATTTTAGAAACATCTTTTACAATTATCTTTTGCATAGTATTTCTCCTTTATCTCTATAAGTTAATTATATCACATCTTACTTATTCAATTAATCTAAACGCTTGTTATATATATTAAATTCTAAACAAATTCCTTTACACTAATAAAAATAAATATTATAATATCAATAATTATTAGATTTTATAAAAAATTATTAAGGAGATTATATGCTAACTATTTACGAATATCCGACATGCTCAACATGTAGAAGAGCAAAAAAACTTTTAACAGAAAACAATATTGAAGCAACATACTTCAATGTTAAAGAAAAAACACCAACTGTGGCAGAATTTAAAAAAATCATCGAAACATTCGATTTACCTTTAAAAAAATTATTTAATACTAGTGGACTTGTTTATAAAGAACTTGGCTTAAAAGATAAATTAGAAACTTTATCTCTTGATGAAGCTTTAACACTACTACATGAAAATGGTATGTTAATCAAACGTCCATTAGCCTTTGATTTTAAAAATGACATCCTACTTCTTGGATTCAAAGAAGAAACTTGGGAAAAAGCTCTTTTATAATAAAAATTATTAAATTTTCTATTGATATTTACTTGAAATAATGTTATAATAGTCGAGATGTGAAAACATTAAATTACGATGTTCCTCTGTTAATCAAGCATTAGTAATGAACATTTTGTAAAAAAAGGAGAAAGAATAATGAGCAAAATCATTGAAGCGATCACTAAATCGCAATTAAGATCAGACATTCCTGAATTTAAAGCTGGGGATACAGTAAGAGTACACGTTCGTATCGTTGAAGGTGGACGTGAGCGTATCCAACAATTCGAAGGAGTAGTTATCAAACGTCGTGGTGGAGGAATCTCTGCTACTTATACTGTACGTAAAATTTCAAACGGTGTTGGTGTTGAAAGAACATTCCCTGTTCATACTCCAAAAGTTGAAAAAATTGAAGTTGTACGTAAAGGTAAAGTTAGACGTGCTAAATTATACTACCTACGTAACTTACGTGGTAAAGCTGCTCGTATTAAAGAAGTACGTTAATAAGAAGAAGCTTAAAAGCCCTATTACATCAGTAACGGGGCTTTCTTTTTTTACGCTTTGACCATGTTTTGACCATGTACTTTAAAAATTTTTTAAGTTCTTCTTTTTCTTTTCCTGTTACAACAAATCTAACAAAAGAACCAACTATTTATAAATAGCTAGTTCTTAATTTCTTATAAATCTAATTTATAATCTTCAGCTTTCACAAAGCCTCTTTTCTCCATATAGTAATATATTCCATATGAAATAATCGCAGGCAATATAAAGTGTAGTAATAATATTTCAATTAACAACACTGAATGAGCTGTATTAGATGACATTGTTTGCCAAGTCATAAGTTGTCCTACTAATCCTGACGTTCCCATTCCTCCTCCAGCTGGATTATTTTCCATTCTAAAAACAATAGTTGCTAAGGGACCTAATATAGCACTTGCAATAATAGGAGGAATCCAAATTACTGGTTTTCTCATAATATTAGGAACTTGTAACATAGACGTCCCCAACCCTTGAGCGAGTAATCCATTCCAACGATTCGCTTTAAAGCTTATTACTGCAAAGCCAACCATTTGAGCTGCACAACCTACTGTAGATGCACCTGCCGCTATTCCAGATAACCCCAAGATGATAGACAACGCTGCAGAACTTATAGGTAATGTTAAAATTATTCCCATAACAACTGAAACAACTACTCCCATAATAAACGGCTGTAATTCAGTTGCTTCTCTTATAAATGTACCCAGAATTTTCATCCCTTTTATTAAATATGGTCCTGTTAGATAAGAAATTATTCCTCCAATGATTATTGTGACAAATGGAGTGATAATAATATCTATTTTAGTTTTTCCAGAAATAAGTCTACCCATTTCCGCAGCTATAACTACAGCTATAAAAGCTCCTAACGGATCACCAGAACCACTAATTATCAATTTACCTTGATCCAGCAAATTATTAGTACCTAGATTCGATCCGAATGCACCTAAAAATCCAACTACACCAGAAGCCAAGATTACTAACTTAGGTGCTTTAAGCGCATGTGCAACACCTATGCCAATTACTGGACCTGTTAATGCCATTGCGATACTCGCTATAACAAGTAAGAAACTCGATAAACTCCCACTCAAGCTTATAGCAATCTGCTTAATAATCAATCCAATAATTAGAGTACAGAACAACCCTAAGGCCATTCCATTCAAAGCAACAATAAAATACCTATGAAATAATTTAGATAGAACATTATTTTTATTCATACAATACTCTCCGTATTTAGTAAATATTATTTTACACTAATGTGTATTTATTTTATATTATAACTTAATATTTCTTAATATTCTCTAGATATGCTCTAGAAATAAAAAAGACTCAAGAATAATCCTTAAGCCTTTTTATCATTTTTTCTAACTTATTATGCTGAAGCTCCGCTTGTTGCATCCGCTGCTGGTGCTGGCGCTGCTGGTGCTGCTCCACCATGACCAGCGTCAGAAGCTCCACTTGTTGCATCTGCCGCTGCAGGAGCTGGTGCTGCTGCATATCCGTGACCTACAGGTACTCCATTTTTAACTAATGATTGACCTGTTTGTTTTAAGTACCAATCTACGATTGGTTTGAAGTCTAAGATATATTCATTGATACCTGCATATTTACCATTTTTGTCGTACATAGCTTGGTAGTTGTGCACAACATATTTATCTGGTCCGTGAGTTGGTACGTGTGTACGGAATACATCAATTTGTCCTGAACGTAGTAATCCTACTAACCAGT
>NZ_CAUQNQ010000030.1:0-17870 GCF_963519265.1 uncultured Gemella sp.
TCATCGATATATCTATCTTTGATATAATTATATATCCATCATTGATATAAGTCAAGAGATTTTTTATTAATTTTCTCAAAAATTTCCAGTAGTTAATTCCTAAAGTAAATTACAATTTAAAGAAAACTGGAATTTAACCCAAAACAAATAACTTCTAATCACAAATCAAATACAAACGAACTAATTAATTCGAGGGCTGACCCAAAAGCCCTAAAATTTAACAAAGTGTATATGAGAACTCATAGACGCAGTGGTTTATTGATATCTAAATTCGCTTTATAAAAGCTTTTAGATATCTAATAAACTGTGCGAGTATGACTCAACAAATCTTGTTTCTCCGAAATCACGATTTTTGAGTCACTCCCTATAACCTATTCTCTAGAAATTATCCTTCAAGCACTCAACGTTAAAAGTATTTTTAAAAATGAATTTATATATGTAGTAATATAAACTATAATATGATAGAATAATTCTATAAAATAAAATCTATAAAGTAGACTGTATTCGTCTATTTTACTCAAAGTTAAGGAGAGACAAATGACAAAATCACTAAAAAAATACTTAATGATTATTGCAACAGTTATTCTTTCGATAACTCTTGCTGCTTGTAGTACAGGCGCATCTAATGAGCAAATTATAAGTAAATCAATAGAAATATCTAAAAATCTAAAAAGTACTGACTTTGTAGCAACTAACAGTTCTGAAATCTTAGTTGGTGAACAAACTCAAACAGTTGAAAATACTGTATCAGGATCTCTTATTATCGATCCATTCGCAATGAAAGCTACTACAGAAGTAAAAGCTCAAGGTCAAAGCCAAACACTAGATCTTTACATTAAAGACGGTACTGCTTACGCAAAATCAACAGGACAAGATGAGTGGGTGAAAAGTGCAAACAACAATATCACCGCTCAATTCGAAAACCTTAAAAAAATTGCCAACTCTGAGCAAATCTTAGATTTTTATAAAAAAATCTCTAAAGATTTTAAAAAGACAGAAGAAAATGGAAACTACGTTCTAACATATACTGGAAGTGGAGATCAATTTAAAGAGCTTATGGTAGCTATTGCTAATGCATCTTCTGGAAACGAAGTTAATGCTGAAGCCTTCAACAATGTAGAATTTAAAAACGTTTCAATCAAACTTGTAGTTACTAAAGACTTTACACCTGTAACTAACGAAGTTTCTATGGAACTTGCTACTAAAAACACGTCAACTCCAACTACAATGAAAATCAAACAAAACATCAAATACTCTAACGTGAATAACGTTAAAGAAATCAAGCTACCTGATGAAGTGAAAAACGCTAAAGAAGTAGCGACTGATACTCAAAAATCAGAATAATAATATTGCCTACTTACTCGAATAGTAAGTAGGTTTTTTATTAATCAATTTTATATTTCTACAATTTAAAAATTAAGGTTAAATTTTTAAATACTTTATTTGAATATCTGAGTTTATGTAAATATATCCTTTCAGTTTACAACGCTCTTTTCATCTAGTATAATAATATGTACGATTAAAATATTAGGAGGTAATTTAAAATTATAATTATAGCGCCCGAACTAAGTTCTAAAGGTTAAATTGAATTTAGTTGACGAGGAAAAAAGTTATCGAAAATTCGGCGGATGCTTTTTCGGAACCAGAGAGTTTCGTTAGATAATGTACAATGGGGTGCACTTTACTATTTCTAGGAACAAAGTGACGAAGAAATAGTTAGGTGCAGCGTATGCAACAGCAACTTAGTTTTTAAGGAAGAATGACACAAAAAACTCTAGTTGCCACTGCTGGGGTGCACTTTACTATTTCTAGGAACAAAGTGACGAAGAAATAGTTAGGTGCAGCGTATGCAACAGCAACTTAGTTTTTAAGGAAGAATGACGCTAAAAACTCTAGTTGCCACTGCTGGGGTGTACCTTTGTATCTTTAGGAACGTAGTGACGACAAGATACTTACAGTGGCTACTAGCAAAATACTTCACAAAATCTGTTAAGTTATACCTAGACGCAGTGGTTTATTGATTTCAAAGTTCGCTTTAAAAAAGCTCTTTTGAAACCTAATAAACTGTGCGGGGGCGACTCGACAAAATCAATTTCTTCTAAATCGCGATTTTTGAGTCGCTCCCAACTTAGTTTTTAAGGAAGAATGACGCTAAAAACTTTAGTTGCCACTGCTGGGGTAAATCTTAATATTTCTAGGAACAAAGTGACGAAGAAATAGTTACAGTGGCTACTAGTAAAATATTTCGTCATTTTATTCCTTATATTTTGAGTAGCTGTTGTCTAAGTTACTCGATAAGGTTTCTTATCATCTTTTTGACTCAAGAAACCTAACGATTAACTCATAGCTACAGCGTATGCAACAGTTCTTTCCTAGGAACTCAGTAATAGCATAATACCCTTCAAAATCATTATCACCTCTCTATAGGCTCATTATGTCTTCTTTTAAGGTTTACATAAACTCGAAGGAGTATATTAAACTCAATGAAGTATAATATATTTGAGCATAGGTATAAAACTTTATAGTACTTTCTATAAAAATAATTAAAAAAAAAAGCGAGGAATTTTTAATATGTGTGGAATTGTAGGATTTGTTGGAGAAGCAAATGGAGTTAAGTTTTTAATTGATGGACTTAGCAGCCTTGAGTATCGTGGATACGACTCAGCTGGTATCGCTGGTGTCGTTAACGGAGAAGCGAATGTCACTAAGTCTGTAGGTCGTATTAAAAACCTAGAAGCCCTAATACCTGAAGGACTTCACCTAGAATTAGGTATTGGTCATACACGTTGGGCTACTCACGGTGGAGTTAACACAACTAACTCTCACCCTCACCAAAGCTTCAACAAACGTTTTATTTTAGTTCACAATGGAGTTATCGAAAACTTCCAAGAACTTAAAGAAAGATTTTTCAAAGGTGTAGAACTTGTTTCTGAAACTGATACTGAGGTTATCGTTCAATTAGTACAGGTTTATAGTGACCGCGGTCTTGACACTAAAGAAGCTTTCAAAAAAGCTGTATCAAAACTTCAAGGTTCTTATGCACTTTGTTTAATCGATACAGAAGATAAAGACACATTATATGTAGCAAAAAATAAAAGTCCACTTCTTATCGGACTAGGAGAAGAAAATAAAAATTATGTTGGTAGTGATGCTTTAGCAATGATTAAATACACTAACAACTTCTTAGAAATCAACGATGGTGAATTTGTTATCGTGAAAAAAGATAACGTAACTATCGAAGATAAAGAAGGTAATATTGTAGAGCGTGAAAGTTTCTCAACTAACTTAAACGCTGGAGAAATCGATAAAGGTATCCATGAACATTATATGATTAAAGAAATTCATGAGCAAGTAGGAGCTATGCGTAACATCATCTCTCACTACTTCGATGGACATGATATTAATATTAACAGCGAAATTATTAACAATGTAAAAGACGCAGATAGATTATACATTATCGGATGTGGTACAAGTTATAACGCTGGTTTAGTAGGAAGAAACTACTTCGAAAAATGGGCTGGTATCCCAACAGAAGTACACCTAGCATCAGAATTTGCATACAACGTACCATTATTATCTAAAAAACCAATGTTCATATTCCTTTCTCAATCAGGAGAAACAGCTGACCTACGTGCTGTACTTACAAAATTACGTGGTGTAAACGCAGATTATAAGTTCTTAGTACTTACTAACGTTGATGCTTCAACTCTATCTCGTGAATGTGACTATACGTTATTACTTCACGCAGGTGTTGAAATCGCCGTTGCATCTACTAAGGCATATACTGCTCAAATCGCAACACTAAGCATACTTGCTTATGAAGTAGCTAAACAATTTTCTAAACAGCCTAAATTTGATATCGAGCAAGAATTATCAGTAATTACTTCTGCAATCGAATCAATCTTAGATGATACAAAAACTATCAAAGACTTAGCTAAAAACTTATTCACAGAACGCAATGCATTCTATATCGGACGTGGAATCGACTACTATAGTGCATGTGAAGCAGCTCTAAAACTTAAAGAAGTTTCTTACATTCAAACAGAAGGATTTGCCGGAGGAGAATTAAAACACGGTACAATCGCCCTTATCGAAGAAAGAACACCTGTTGTAGCTCTTATCACAAGCGCTAAACTAGACTTAAATACACGTAGTAACGTAAGTGAAGTAGCTAGCCGTGGTGCTAATACTCTAATCATTACATTAGAAAAATTAGCTCGTAAAGGTGACTACGCAATCCCTAACGTAAACGAAGATCTTGCTCCAATCTCAAGTATCGTAGTTACACAACTATTCGCATACTATGCAGCCTACACTAAAGGACTAGATGTCGATAAACCACGTAACTTAGCTAAATCAGTAACAGTAGAATAATTTCTAAAAATAAAGTATTTAAGCAGCTCGGAAAATTTTTTCTGAGCTGCTTCTATCTATTTAAAAAAGTTAAGCCTTTTCTCTTTACAAACTAAAAACTTCAGTTTATAATAAACCTATAATAAATAATTAAATTATCTTCGGGGCAGGGTGAAATTCCCGACCGGCGGTTAAAGTCCGCGAGCGCAAGCTGATTTGGTGAAATTCCAAAACCGACAGTACAGTCTGGATGATAGAAGATATAGAATAAATAAACTTACACATACAGTACATTACGTATGTATATTTGCTGTACTTCGCTTAAGTGTAACGCTTATTTTTCATACCTTTCAGTCCCGCTTTAAAATTTTTAAAGTGGTGTTTTTTATATCTAACGCGATTTAGAATACACCTTTTTAAGAATAATATTGCGGCTATTTTATTGCCTATGAAGATAGGAAAGAGGTTTTAAATGTATAAAAAAAATGTTCACTCACTAGTTTTGAGTGGTATGCTTGCAGTTATTGCTCTACTTCTATCTTTTTTTAGTTTTGCTGTGCCATTCTTGCCACCATTTCTAAAATTTGATTTTACATTCATCCCATTATTCATGGCGTTGTTATTATTAGGATATAAAGATGCTCTTTTAGTATCATTCTTAAAAAACTTTCTACACTTCGCTTTGTTATCACATGAACCAATCGGATCGATCGCTAATATCGTAGTAGAATTCACTTTTATCAGTATCATCGTTCTTTTCTATAAAAAAGGTACTGCTAAGACTATTATTGGTGGAATCTTAGGAACACTAGCAATAACAGTATTCATGTCACTTCTTAACTACTTCGTATTACTTCCAGCATATGGATATATTATGAATCTAGCAGACATCGTGACTAATGTAAAAACAATCGTAGCTGTTGGTATCGTGCCATTCAACCTACTTAAAGGTGCCTTAGTAACATTCTTATTCTTCGTTACTAAGAGTGTTTATAAATCAATACCAACTAGTATTCGTAGCCGTTTCGCATAATAATATTGGATACTAATTAATTTAACCATGAAAAATCCTCCATTACATCACCTTACTGTAATGGAGGATTCCTTTTTTATTAATTTCCTAGGAAATACTTATCATAATTATTCAAGAAAATACAGGTTAAGGGAGCGAAAATTTAAAAAAATCATTTTCTCCCCTCTTGACCGCTATTTGTTTAACAATTCATCCAGTTTTTCTGAATGCGATACTTCTTCTACATTTGTATCTTTTTCGTTAAGCACAGTATCAATAATTAATTTTTCATCATTATTAACTATTAGACGAGCGTAGATTTTCTCTCCAACATTTCTAATACTTTCATAATCGATTTTATAATCTTTAATTTTCGCTTTTGCCGTGAAGGCAAGTTTATCTTTTTCTAAAATTATTTTTTCATAAAAACCACGTGCATCAGCAGTCTTCACGACTCTAACAATCTCCTTATATTTAGGATTATTTTTCATATAAATAACTCCACCAATCGCCGCAATGAAAGTTATCGCTCCGAATATTTTCTTTCTCATTTAAACATTTCCTCCTTTTTCTTCAACTAATCGGAGATTTTTAAACTCCCTTATTAGCAAACTTTTTAGTTAACTTTTATATTATAACTTTTTAACTATTTTTTCAATAGTTTTTTTAAATTAAATTTTATCAAACTCAAAACAACCTCAATTACCTTATTTTGCCATAATTGCCTATCAGTAAAATAAACATATTAAATCGCCTTTATACACCTTTTATTCCTAATCAATAATGGTTATCTGTAACAATTTATTAATACGTGTGTTTTAGTACAAAAAATGTTATAATTATACATGACTAGACTATTTAGAGAGGTTATAAAATGAGTAAAGCTATTTTAGTAATGACATATGGAACACCTGAAGAATATACATTCGAAGGTATAGCAAAATTTTTCACAAATATTAGAAGAGGAGTCCGTCCTAACGACGAAGAAATCAATCTACTTTTAAAAAATTATCTTCGCATTGATGGTTCTCCCCTTCAAGATATAACACTTAAAGAAGTTGAACTTTTAAGAGCATCCGTAAAAGATGAATATAAAGTATACTTTGCCAATAAATTTTCTTCACCTTATATCCCTGACATAATTTCAAAAATGGAAGATGATGGTATCGAAGAATGTATTTGTTTAATTCTTGAACCACATTATTCATTCTACTCTATTATGGGTTACGAAAGATTTATTAAGAGTAATAAAATTAAATTCAATATAATTAAATCTTGGTACAAAGAAGAGAAATTAATTGAATTCTGGGCAGATGAGATCAAAAAAATTATTACTGAAGAAATAAAAGAAGACAGCTACAAAGTAGTTTTCTCTGCGCACAGCGTACCTGAAATAGCATTAAAATATAATGATCCATATGTAGATCAGATTTTTGATATGACAAAACTTATAGCTGAAAAAATAGGTCTTGAAAAAGAAAACTATACGAATACTTGGCAAAGTGAAAGTGACATTGGGATGCCATGGATTAAACCTGATGTTCTCGAGTACTTAAGAGAGCAAGAAGAACATCCTAAGCATTATATATTTGTTCCACTTAGCTTTATAAGCGAGCATATCGAAGTTCTTTTCGATAACGATGTTGAATGTCGAGAACTTTGCGAGGAGTTTGGAGTGACTTATCATAGACCACCTATGCCAAACTACGATTCTCGACTAATTGAGGCTCTTGTGTCAACGATTGAAGCTAATAAAAACAATCCTTTTATCTCACATAATCCAGAGAAGACAACATTTAATGAAATGGATAAACCAAAAGGAGAAATGCCAGATTTCGTTAAAGCAATGTTAGCCAATAAAAAAGATGGTGAAAAACCTGAAATGCCAGACTTCGTTAAAAAAATGCTAGCTAATAAAAAAGATGGTGAAAAGCCTGAAATGCCAGACTTCGTTAAAAAAATGTTAGCTAATAAAAAAGATGGTGAAAAGCCTGAAATGCTAGACTTCGTTAAAAAAATGTTAGCTAACAAAAATACTAATACAAAAATTAAAATCCTCCATCTTATAAAAAAGATAATAAGTAGAAAATAAAACTGAATAAATTTTTTCCAAAATTAAAATAAAACTCTGTTACCTTCTTTCCAGTAGCAGAGTTTTTAAATTGCACAAAATATATAAACTTATTGCGATTCTACCTATGAATATCATTTTAATAAACTATATATTATTTTACTATTTATACTATATTCTAAAGTATAAATTTATATTTACATATAGATATAAAAGTAATATTACGACAATCTATAATTTTAAATTAACTAAATTTTATTTTATATTTAGTTTAAAAACTCGCTGTTTTATGTTATAATAAAAGTGAAAATTAAAGGAGGACTAACTTTTATGAAAAAAAATAAAATTACACTAGCTTTATCGAGTATATTACTTTCTGTGTCTTTAGTAGGATGCAGTAGTGGAGATGGCCTTAACCGTTCTGCAAAAGATGGAAAAGAAAACGAAGTAGAGAAAGCATCGATAAAATTAGTTAAAGCAACAAAAACAGGGGACTACAACCTAATCAGTGCAGACGAATTAAAAAAATCTATCGATAACAAAGAAGACATGCTTTTAATTAACACAATTCCTGCAGATCGTTTTGAAAAAACAAAAATAAAAGGTGCTGTTAACGCTGGTCTACCTAAAGAAATGAAAGATTTGAAACCAGAAGAAAAAGAAGCATTCTTAAAAACATTAGGAGACAATAAAGATAAAAAAATAGTTATCTACTGCGGTTTTGTAGCCTGTGAAAGAAGCCACGTCGGTGCAGTATTAGCAAAAGAAGCAGGATACAAAAATGTCTATAGATTCCCGGGCGGAATTGCCGCATGGCTAGATGCAGGAAATAGCATCGATAAATAGTATAAACCCTTGCATCTGTGGATAATTATAAGGGTTTACCTCACTCTTGCAGTATATATTTTAGAATTTGTGGATAATTATGAGGATTTACTTCACAAACACTTTAAACAGATAAATTTTATAAAAAATTATTTTTGCTAAATCGACTCCCTTTTTTTTGGTAAAACATGATTATTATTTTATCAAAAAAAACACAATTTCGCCCTATAAAGAGGCAACTTTCTCCCGTTGCCTCTTTATTTTTTTCTTATAAATTTAAAAATATCTCTCTTAAACAAAGGTACGTTATCAAAGTACTCACCTTTATAAAAAGGATGACACTTTAACAGCCTCTTCACCGTTAAATACGTCCCTAAGAAAAAACCAAATCTCTTATAACTCTCTAAAGCATAACTTGAGCATGTAGGAGAAAATCTACACGTTGGTTTTGTGTAACGAGATATGTATCTCCTATATAAATTTATTAAAAATATGCACAATCTTGCCATCGATTCTACTCCTTTCATAAATAATTTTATCAACATAGAATGTTTATTTCAACTTATTCAACCAAAATCCCCAGCCTTCATCATAAATAATGATTATCATTTATAATTTTTCACCTCAGGAAACATTGATAAATCAACATTCTTTTTAGAGAATAATTCTCAATAACTTTTATGAGCTTATTAACTTTACATGAGAAATTCATAGTGCTATAATTTAATCATAAATTAAAAATAAAGGAGAAAAATTAAAAATGACACGTAAAACAGAATTAAACAAACTTGTTGCTAACTTAACAGTATTATACACAAAATTACACAGCTTCCACTGGTATGTAAAAGGACGTAGCTTCTACACACTACACGAAGTATTTGAAAACTACTATGACTACACAACAGAATCTTTAGACGAAGCAGCTGAAAGATTATTAGCAATCGGAGGTCGTCCAGTTTCTACACTTAAAGGTGCTTTAGAAATCGCAACAATCCAAGAAGCAACTGAAAAAGAAACAACTAAAGAGATGGTTGCAGCTGTATTCCACGACTTCGAATTATTAATCAATGATTTAACTCACCTTATGAGTGTAGCTGAAGAAGAAGGAGATCAAGGTACTTCTGACTTAGCATTAGGATTAAAAACTCAATTAGAAAAAAATGTTTGGATGCTACGTGCTTACTTAGCAGACTAATATTAAAAAAACTATTCATTGCTTTTATCGCAGTGAATAGTTTTTTCTTTATTTTAAACACCTATCTATGAGCTATAACCTTTTCTATTCAATACATTTAGGTTTATAGCATCTACATAGTAATTACTAACTCGTCCATCTTTATCACTTATTTCTACATTCCACGTCGGTATCAATACTTGATTTTCCGTTTGCGAAATATAAGTATAATAGCCTAAAGTAGTACGAACACGGCAGTTTTTAGGAATTAAATCCTCATGATACAACCTATTTATCGCTTGGTTAGATGAGACCAATGTCTCATTCTTATCTTTTCTTATATTCGAAACACCTGTTAATGTAAAGTTTTTTATGTCTCCATTTTTTTCGACACTAAAAACTATTCGTGCATTTCTATTCGAAAATACTCTAAAGCTATCTATTTGTTGTTCATAAATAACTTCATTTTTCGAAGAATTATAACTAGAAAAAATATAATTTGCACTCAGCTTCATCTTTTCCAATAGAAATGAATCTAACTCACCTCTGTAACTACTTTTATTTACATTCGTAATAGAATTTTCCGAACTAACTTTTAAAGTAGATGTCTTATCTATATTTTCAACTTCGTACTTTAAACTGCCTTCTTCTTTTCTAACATCTTTCAAATCAGAAATCGTTACATTTACATAGCCAAGATTATCACGTTTTGTAGTATTTTCTTCTACAGTTATGTTATCATTTTTCATAGCACGCTCTATTATTTCTTTTTCTTGAACTATTTCAGTTTTATTTTTCTGAACAGTATACACATAAAATGTTAACAAGACAGCATTTAACGCAACGAATAGGTAAATAAATAATGTCTTCATCTTACCCCAGTTCATAGTCTCTCTCCCTTGTTTATCATTTCTTTTAATTTTTTGAAACTTACATATCTATCATTATATTTCACATACCATGCTGGTACATAACTAAAACTATTTCTATCTTTGTTATAAATCTTATCATACCCCAAAACTATATCACTTATTTCTTTAAGATTTACTCTGTCATAAAGATAGTTAATTACATATTCAGTCTTCTCAACAGAATACAGTTCCGCTTCTCTTGATGAAAGATAAGTTTTTGTCAGTTTTTTCGGTGATGTTAGCCTATATATACCACTACTGTTATCCTCTGAAATAATATCCGCATGCCCATCTTTGCTAAAAGCTATCGAATCCTTATAAGCTTCTTGGAAAATAGTAATTCCTTCTAGAGCAGTAGTAAGTTGATAATCTGTATCACCTACATACCCCAACTCTAAAAAGCTCATCGTATTATTTATAGCAACGGTAGCTCCAACTTCTTTTCCACCTTCGTTAGATGGATTTGTATACAATAATCTATTATTTATAGATCTTAATATTCCATAACCATCAGTCACTTCGTCTTCATTACTAATTCTAAGATTATCTTTTTTCTCAAAAATATCCTTAGCCAGTTTGTTTAAGTTAACATCTTCTGTACTATATTCATCTATAGTATTATCCTCGTCAGATTCTTTCAAATAGATAAACTTATTATTTAAACTGTATTTGGCATAAGTTTGCTTTTTCTCATTAAACTTATTATTTACTTTTCCATATATTTCTTCCTTCAAAGTAATCTGTAGATAGTTTTTATCATCTTTCTTATATAGATAAATCATATTAGGTCTATCTTTTAGTAAAACTATCGTATCAAATTCTAAACTTATATTAGAATTTTCCTCTGAAAAGAATAGTGGTTTTACCAATGCAGAATCTAAAGTTACCTGATAATTTATCATGATTTTTTCAACATTATTCGTTGTAATATCCTCTATATTTCGGTTTCTAACCCTAGACTCTGTACTCTCACTATCTGAGATTATCGACAACAAATCTTTCAATACCCTTTTATTCTTTATAGCATCGACGGTTGCCACCTTCGTTATAGAATTCTGAACTATCGGCTCTTCTCTTGATCCCTCATAATTTTTTACAACACTATCAGGAATCAAAAAATTTAAAAGATTATTTTTATCTGATTCAACTGTCTTCTGAGTAGATCTTTTCGTAAAAATCTCATAATCTGGTTGATAAGTAATAATAAGATAGGATAGGGTTAAACTCATTAAAACTAGCATTCCTAATACAACTGATTTAACAGTTTCTTTCCTTTTTCTTTTCATATTATTTACCTCTATAACCATTCATCATCAATTTGTTCACAAGGGAGCGTTACAAATATTATACTTCCGTACCCTTCTCTACTTTGTGCCCAAATACGACCTTTATGGGCATCTACAATAGTCTTAGCTAACGCTAATCCTAAACCTGTTCCTCCCATACTTCTTTGCCTACTCTTATCAACTCTATAGAATCTATTAAAGATTTTGTCAATATGAACTAATGGAATACCTACACCTTCATCTTTAATTGATATACTTACCCTATTATGGTGATAATTTTGTCTAACTCTCACCGTGATATTTTTACCATCTGGAGAATATTTAATCGCATTATTTACAATATTATCGAACACCTGTGTAAGTTTATCCTGATCTCCTTCTACGAATATCGGACTCTTAGGAATATGTTTTATAAAGTTTTTCTCAGGATGTGTTAAAGCGAATCTATCCGTAATCTGTTCAAGCATTTTGTTTATATCTATAAACTCTTTTTCATAATGCTCCTCTTTAATATCCATCTTACCAAGTTGCATTAATTCATTTACCATTCTAATCATACGAGTAGTCTCTTTGTGAATAGTATCAATAAACTGCGGTGCCAACTCCTTATCTTCAAGTACCCCTTCTTCTAATGCTTCGATATAACTGTTCATCGTCGTTAGAGGTGTACGAAGTTCGTGTGATACAGTCGATACAAATTCACGACGCTCTTTTTCTTGACGCTCTTGATCAGTTACGTCATAAAGCACAATAATGTATCCTTCTAACTCCGTTGACATCTGAGTTAAATCTTCCTTATCTTCTTTTTCTATCTTAGAAATTTCAGCTCGTAAAAGCAATTCATCATCACTTTTTGAAGCATTCACCAGAAGACTATCTTCCGCTTCCAATATTTCTTCTATACTCTCGTATTCAGTAATATTAAGAATTTTCAGCACATCTTTTCCGATGAAAATTTCATCATTACGACCGCCTAGCATATCCTCAGCACTTGTATTTATAAGGATTATTCTACCATTATTATCTGTTGTAATAATCCCATCCATCATACTTTCGATAATCGTCGCAAGCTTCCTACGTTCCGTTTCAGTCACAGCCTGCTCTTCTTCAATTCTTTTAGAAATTTGGTTAAACACTTTTGCCAAATCTCCAATCTCATCATCTGCATCTATTCCAACTACCGTCCCATAGTTTCCTAAAGCCATCTTCTTAACCTGCGAACTCATCTTCTCTATAGAACTCGTTACCGTTTTTGAAGCGACAAATCCAATAACCGTAGTAATCAATATAGATAGGATAGTTCCTACAATGAAAATTTTAGAAATACCATTTACCTCTTGATAAACACTTTCGATATCTGCCATAAGAGAGATTACACCGACAACCTCATTATCCTTTTTAACAGGACTTACATAAATCCAAACACGCTTATTACTATCAGCATTATTTTGAATCTGCTTAATACTCTCACCTGTTTTTATAACCTGACTTACAAGAGGATCAAATGATCTTTTAGCAAGATATTCATCATTTCCATTTTTTGATGAAGTCGCTAAGATTTTTGAATCATTATCTATAACATTTACTAATAATAACTTTTGAATATTAAATTCACTAACAAGCTTAGCTATACCACTCTTCGAATCTCTACTACTTTTTGTAGAATCATCCGGAACAAGGTTATCACCTAAAACCTTTGAATTATCATTATTATTGCTGCCATTAATCTTATCAAGTTCTTCTCGCACATGGTAGTTTAAGATTTTTTCTTGTTCAATAATATTTTGTTCAAATGTATTTATATTACTATTTCTTAATTGTGTTGTAAAGAACAATCCGATAAGCTGCAATGAAATTATATTAACTAATACATAAACTATTACGAACTTAGTTCGGATTGATGAAAAGAATCTTTTCTTAAATCTCTTCTCGAAAAAGCTCATTACTCTTCACCTATAAAGTACCCAACACCACGGCGTGTCATTATATATTCAGGCTGTGATGAATCATTCTCTACTTTTTCACGTAGTCTTCTTACAGTTACATCTACCGTTCTCACATCACCGAAGTAGTCGTAACCCCATACTGTCTGCAGTAAATTCTCGCGTGTTAAAACTTGTCCACGGTGTTGTGCTAAATAGTAGAATAAATCAAATTCTCTACGCGTTAAATCAATTTCCTCACCATTTTTCTTGATAACGTAAGCCTCTGGATAAATAACAATATCCTTAATCACAAGATCTCCACCGATTTTTTCTTCAACAACTTCTTCTTGTTGCTTAGTAACACGACGTAAGTTTACCTTAACCCTTGCCATAAGTTCACGTGTTGAGAAAGGTTTCGTTACATAGTCATCCGCTCCAAACTCAAGTCCAAGAACTTTATCTATCTCACTATTTTTCGCCGTTAACATAATGATAGGAATATTCTTTTTAGCACGTACTTCTCTACACACTTCCATTCCATCTTTTTTAGGTAGCATTAAATCTAACAAAATTAAGTCTGGATTATCATTAAAAGCAAGTTCTACCGCTTTTTCTCCATCATTAGCGACGATTACATCGTAACCTTCTTTTTTTAAATTAAACTCTAGTATATTAGCAATCGGTTCTTCATCATCGACTACTAGTATTTTATATTCTGCCATTTTCTTCCTCCTTAGATTTGTACTAAGTATTAAATAATATATATTCCTAATTATATTTTTTATAAAACATTTTTTAGAGTATACTTTTTATTTTTTAACCTGCATATTCTCATCATTGTGAGTATATATATAGCTATCAATATTATATCATTTTTTTCTATGAAGTTACAACTTTAAGCAAACGATTAACTCTCTATCAGTGTAGTGTTACAATTGATGTGAAACAAAATATAAAAAAAGAAGAGTAAATCCTGTATAATGAAATTACGACAAATCAAAAAAAGGCAAGAGTTACAGAGAAGCTATCTTCTCTGTAACTCTATCATATCAAGTATTTATTTTTAACTTTTTTTATCTCACATCATTTACAAATGTACAAAGCAAACGATTAACTCTCTATCAGTTATGCGAAAAACACAAAATTTTATAACAAGCTGCAACCCATGTTAAACAATTCCAGTAATCTTACAATAAAAAGACTCCTCATCTGACAAAAACGTCAGACAAGGAAGCTATTATAGTTCTTCTTTTTTCTTCGCAATATTGTCTAATATAGCTTTGATAAAAAACTTAAAATTAACATTATTAGGATTTTTATTCAAGGTATCGATCACAGTATCACTTACTAATAGTGTATTCAGTTGATTCTCTAATTCTTCTATGCGCTCTTCTGAAAAATTACTAAGAATACCCACCTCGGCTAGGCTAAAATCCTTATATTCTAACGATAAAAGATCACCATCTTTTTCTTTGTTCTCAAAAGAACTACCAAAAGATTTTTGGTATATATCTAAGAAACTCTTTATACCATGCATTCCAGCTTCTTTTACAATAATTTCATCACCCACATAGTAACCAATCGACAGTAGCTCAGAAATTCTTGTAAATATATCATATTCAGAAACAACTCTCTTTACATCACCTGTGAAAGTTGCTTTTTTAATAGCCGTTTTCTTTACATTTCTAAGATATTTTTTCATGCGCATAGCATACAGTTCACCATCTTTTTCCTTATCCATAAAAATATCTATACCGCCTATTAAATAAATAGGTGCAGCATTAAAAACTATACTTTCTTGAACATCATATTCTATCGCAACACGTTGCGCAATACTTCCACCTAATGAATGACCCGTCAGAATAATATTATCACCATACTTTTTCTTCATGCGTGTATAAAATCTATAACATGGTGTCATATGCTCCGCTTGTCCGAGACAAATACCTACTACATCAGCATACATATCTTTCTGCCTATCGAGATAAAAATTCGTTCCCGTATAAGATAAAATATAGTTCCCTTTTTCAGTATTTTCAAACAGCGTTCCACTACTACCTGTCTTCACATCATAAAAACTACTGACATAATTCAGATCTTCCGGGAAACTTCCTACTGTTTTTTGAAGATTGATATATTCTCTTATCATGGTTTTTGGAATTTTTATTTTATCCATCGCTTCTATATGGTATACAATAAACGATGCGTAACTCGTTATCGCAAACAATCTTTTCATCCTCTTCTCCTATCACTATACTACTTGGTTTTCTTTATTATCAATTAGTATTTTATCATAAACCATGAATTATTTCCTATTTTTTAGTTAAAATCAGATTCTAATAGGTTAATTTTTCAATTTTTTTAATTTTTATTCTCCTCGAATTTTATAATTGATTATTATTTTCAGTTATTAGTTTAAAATAGAATATTTTTTTGTTATAATAATTATATCAATTTAATTAATACGGGATTAATTTTTAAAAATATTATTCCAACATCCTAGGTAGGAGGCTTATTATGAAAATTTTACTTGCTTACTCTAGCAAAACAAAAAACACTAAAAAAGTAGCAGAAGCAATCTACGAACAGATAAAAGCTTTAGGAGAAGTAGATTTACTCGACATAAAAAAACAGCGAAAAAAACTAGAAAAAGAATATGATTTCTATATTCTAGGGGCTTGGACAGATAAAACTAACGCCAACAAAAATATGCAACGTTTTATCAATCAACAAGAAATATATGGTAAAGATGTCGCATTATTTTTAACATGCGGTGTCCCACGCGAGCATTACCACGCTGATGATTCTATTAATAATTATATTGCCTTTATGGAAGAGAGAAACAATAGAATCCATGAAACTTTCGTCTGTCAAGGCAAGGTTGACCCAAAGGTTATGATAGTTTTCAAAATCCTTACTTGGCGTGATCCTAACTTTATTCACAAAGTTACACCAGATCTTGCCGACATGGTTAAAGAATCAAAAAAACACCCAAATTCGAAAGATTTAAAAGACGCTCAAAGTTGTTTTAACAATCTACTAGAACATAAAATATCACACGCATTAGTATAACTTAACACTAAAACAAAGGTAGTTATCCGTTTTTAACAGGTAACTACCTTCTATGTTTTTATAATATCAAATACTACCTTCCCTTCAAGATAACTTTAATTAATAGTGAACTATTTTTTTCATTAATTAGGACTTTAAACAATATAAATTAACAAAACTATTTTAATTAATATATATCAATTTATAAGTTTACTTTATAAAAATCATATCCTTATAAAACTCATAATACCAGTGATTTTTAGATTAGAAATCACTCTTAAGAGTTATAGCCGCTGTCTCTTATATAAACAGTACACCTTATGTTTAAATATTAAAATTTTACTATTACTAAAAAATATTTTGACTTTTATTAAAATTAATTGTAGAATAACTAAAGTGGGAGTGACTCAAAAATCGTGATTTCAGAGAAATCGATTTTTTTAGAGTCACCCCTGCACAGTTTATTAGATATCTAAAAAGCTTTTATAAAGCGAATTTAGATATCAATAAACCACTGCGTCTAAGAGTTCTCATATGAACTTTGTTAAATTTTAGGACTCTTGGATCAGCCATATTAAACTAAATATTGAAATTTTAGCTATAGAATTTCTTAGGAGGAATTATGATAAAAAAAGAATTTAATAGTCTTTTGAAAAGTAAAGGGCTAATTATCACCATGGCTATCGTTCTTCTGGTACCAATTTTATATGCAGGGACTTTCTTAAAAGCAGTCTGGAATCCATATAATAACACCGGAAATATGAAAGTCGGTGTTGTTAACTTAGACAAAAAAGTCGACCTTGATGGAAAAACTCTAGAAGTTGGAAATTCAATGGTCGAAAAACTAAAAGATAACAAAAAAGTAAATTGGCAATTCGTCGATAAAGATACAGCCGATAAAGAATTACGAGAAGGAGATTACTACATGGTAGTTACTATTCCTGAAAACTTCTCTAAAAATGCTAGCTCATTATCAAACGAAAATCCAGAGAAAATGAACATTGATTTTACAACTAACTTTACAAAGAGTAAAAATGGTGAAAAAATCATGGAAACTGTAGCGAGTAATTTAACAAATACAGTTAAAGATCAAGTTGTAAAAACTTATACAGCAACTCTATACAGTAAATTTTCTGAACTAGGTTCTTCACTTCAAAAAGCTGCAGACGCTACAAACCAACTGAACAATGGCCTTGGTCGTCTTAGCGAAGGGGGGCAAAAACTAGGTGGTGGTATTAATCAACTTACTGATGGTTCTGGTC
>NZ_CAUQNQ010000031.1:0-17243 GCF_963519265.1 uncultured Gemella sp.
TCTACCATAATTATATTTTCCTCCTTGGATAATAAATGAATTTTATTAATTATTAGATTTTTGCACATATAGTGCGTTTAAAAAGATTAATGTTCATCACTAATTTTATGTGATAAATAAATGAATGTTAAGACAGTAAAGATATACGCTTGGATAAATCCTATAAATAGAGAGAATCCTTTCCATACTACTAATCCTGCCATACCAGCTATTGCACCAAAGAATCCTACTGTTGTAAGTGTAGCTAATAGTGCTAATAATATTTCACCTGCATAGATATTACCGAATAAACGCATTGAAAAAGTCATTAAGTTTGTGAATTCTTCAATAACTTTAAATGGCGTAATACCTATACCTGAAGAAGTATATGTACCAAAATAGTGTTTAACACCTTTATACTTAATCCCTGCAAAATGAGTAAATACAATAATCAATAATGCAAGAGAGAAAGTAAATGTTGGATCCGCAGTTACAGAGTTGACATAGACGACTTCATTGTAACTAACTTCTATTAATACACCTATAGTATTTGCTACTGCAACAAGTGAAATAATTGTTAGAGCTGTTGCCCATAATCCTTTACCATATTTTTTCCAGTTAACATTACCTTTGATGACATTATCACTAACGAAATACGCAAGTAATTCAACCGCATTTTGACGTTTACTATCTGGTCTTAATTTTATTCTACTAGTTAGAAACATCACAATAACAAAGGTAAGTAATACTGTTATTAAAGTTGTGATTACACTAGGAATATTAACCGTTATATCATAGCCAAATAATTTGGTAATAAGATATGTGTGTTTTTCCATATATTCCCCTCACCTCTTTTCTTAAGTAACTTTTAGATTTCTAAGTCTGTTGTAATATAAAATTAGAAATACATAATCATATTATAATATGATTTTGAAATATTTGCTAGCGATTTCTTAAATTTTATATGAATTGATTAAAAAATAATCTTTTATTTTGTTCCAAAGATTCTGTCTCCAGCATCTCCTAATCCTGGTACAATGTACCCGTGATCATTTAGTTTCTCATCAAGTCCAGCGATAAAAATATCTACATCTGGATGCGCTTCGTGTAATGCTTTTACGCCTTCAGGTGCTGCAATTAGACACATAAATTTAATATCAGTAACCCCACGTTGTTTTAATGAGTTAATTGCAGCAATTGCAGAACCACCAGTTGCTAACATTGGATCAACAACGATGAAATGACGTTCTTCTGGATTGCTAGGTATTTTAACAAAATACTCATGTGGTTGTAGAGTTTCTGGATCACGATATAATCCAACGTGACCTACTCTTGCAGATGGAATTAAATTCATTAAACCATCTACCATTCCTAATCCTGCACGTAGAATTGGAACGAATACAACTTTTTTACCTGCAAGACGTTTACAAGTAGTAGTTTGGATTGGAGTTTCTACTTCAACATCCTCCAGTGGAAGGTCACGAGTGATTTCATAAGCCATTAAAGAACCTACTTCATTAGTAAGTTGTCTAAAGTCTTTAGATCCTGTTCTTTTATCTCTAATGAAAGATAATTTATGTTGGATCAATGGATGATCAAAAACATGAACTTTTGACATAATTTATAGTTCTCCTTTGTATTGTTATTATATTTATTTTACTCTAATTATTTCATTTTAACAAGGGATATCCGAAAATATTTTACTCAGTTCAATAAATATTTTTTTATTAGTTTTGTTATATTACTAGACTTATACAATATAAAATATTACAATAATAAAAACAATATTTATGGAGACTTTATCATGCAAAGAAAAACATTATTAGGAATATTTTTACTTACTAGTATTTTATACTATGTTATTCCCCTACTTTTTTTGAAATTTTATAGTGGCACTAGCGATAAAGCTGGGTTCATTTTAATCTTAGTTTATGGATTTTCTTCATTTGCAATTACATTATTAATAACCTACTTATTGCAAAGAACAATTTATACACCACTACTTAGTATTATTCTAGCACTTCCGCTATTTTTTATTTTTAATTCAAGTGCATTAGTTTTAATACTTCTTATAATAGTATTTTCTTTTGTTGCCTATGCTTTAACTGCATTAATAAAATAAATAAGGAGATCATATGACAATTTTCAAACGTAATTTTCTAATTGCAACTGGTATATATTTACTTTTTTACTTAACACCGATTTTAGCTAATCCTTTCATGGCTTTAAATCTTTTAGAAGCTGCTGTCGTTGGTGTTTTAATTTTTGGAGGATTCTATCTAAGTTATATATTTATGTACACTAGTAAAAGCAAACTTGATGAACGTACTAAGAGTACTATAATTACAGTATTAGTATTGTTAATCGCATTGTTAATATTTTTTAATCCTTTTAAATTTCCTACTTTATTTAATATTATTATAAATAGATACTTAGCAATACTAATTCTTTTGCTAATATTAATTTTTATAATATTAATATCAAGAAAGATGAATAATTCTATAATCATAATTTTACTTTTTGCACCATCGATTATCCAAGGATTACTCATGAGATTATCTTATAGAGCAATGTTATTCTATATCGCTAATCCTAATTTTAATTTGTACTTAATTGTCTCTATTTTTATTGGATATTATATTTATAACAATAACAAAAAATAGCCGAACATATAGAAGATATCATATATCTTAATTTATATGTTAAATCCGCTTCTATAAATATAAAAAACTGATAACCTAGATTTTATTTCTAGATTATCAGTTTTTTATTAGTTATCAATTTCTACTTTTAGTACTTTTCCTGATACGGCATCTACTACCACATCATATTCTAATCCATTCGCGCGAGCTTCTACTTCATATATGTATAAAGGCACTCCATTATTTTGCATTGCATAATCATCCTCATACTCAGGTTTAATTTTTATAAAATTAATATTCTGCTCTGGCGTCGAGATAGCTTCAGCGACTATCGAACGAATCTCCTGTGGTGATTTAGCGTTTTGTGTGTTTTGTTGAGTATTATTGTTATTATTATTTTGAACATTTGAAGGCTGATTATTATTTTGTGAATTACTATTCAAACCATTATCTCCATTGTTGCTATTGTCGTTATTGTTTCCATTATTATTATTTTGAGCTGACTGATTTCCGACATTCATTTTTACATTCGAGTACGCTTCTTGAATTTTAGCTCTTTGTCCTTCTTCATACTTGTCATATGCATAAGCACCTACCCCTCCCGTTACTACTACAGCTAACGCTCCAATAATTAATGGTTTTAAAAAGTTTCTTTTTCTTTTAGTTTCTGTCATTTTTCATTTTCCTCTTTTTTCTTTATATTTTTATTATACATTTCCTTTATGAATCTTAGATGAAGATTAAGATATTATTTTTTTTAATCATCAATTTTCACTTTTAATACTTTTCCTGAAATGGCATCTACTACTACATCATACTCTAATCCGTTAGCTTTTGCTTCAACTTTATAAACATATAAAGATACTCCATTATTTTGAGGTGCGTAATCATCCTCATATTTTGGTTTAATTTTTACAAACTTAATATTTTGCTCCGGTACTGATATTGCTTCTGATACAATTGATCGGATCTCTTGTTGTGATTTAACATTTTGAGTATTTTGTTGTGTATTATTGTTCTGAGTATTATTTGAGCTATTATTTCCACTATTATTGTCATTCGAATTAGTTTGATTTCCTGTATTCAACTTAACATTATAGTAAGCATCTTGAATTTTAGTTCTCTGTGCAGTTTCATATTTATCATAAGCATAAGCTCCAACTCCGCCCGTTACTACTACAGCTAACGCTCCAATAATTAATGGTTTTAGAAAATTCCTCTTAGTTTTTTTAGGTTGTTCATTATATTGGGTATCATATTGGTTGTCATATTGGTTGTCATATTGGTTGTCGTTTTCTATAGTTTCAACATAAGTTCCTTCAATTGTTTCGATTTCGTTGTTATTAATATTTTTTGTCATTTTTAATTTACCTCTTTTTCTTTATATTCTTATTTTATATTTCTTTTATGAACGTTAAATAAAAATTTCATTTTTGTTCTTAACTTTTGATATTTTTATTATATCTTCGTTTTATGAATGCTAAATGAAGATTTCACTTTTATTCATCTCTTTTGATATTTTTATTATATCTTCGTTTTATGAATGCTAAATGAAGATTTCATTTTTGTTCTTCTCTTTTAATGTTTTTATTATACGTTTTTTTTATGAACGCTAAATGAAGATTTTCATTTTTATTCTTTTCTTTTGATATTTTTATTATATCCTCGTTTTATGAATGCTAAATGAAGATTTTTATTATTTTAAAATTTTCTACAATATAAAAAGCACACCTTCATATTTTAAAGATGTGCCTTCATAATTCTTAAAGATTCACTACAAACCTTGTTCCTTTTGGCTTATTATCTAATACTGCTATTTTACCATCATGTAATTCTACTATTTTTTTTGTAATAGACAGTCCTAATCCTGAAGAATTATCTTCAGTCGTTGTTCTTGATTTATCTACTTTATAAAATCTATCCCAAATATGTTTTTTCTCATTATCACTTATTCCAATACCATCATCAGCAACTTCAAGAATTACTCTATTTCTTTTTGCCAAACAAACTGTTACTTCCGTTTCAGCATATTTCAAGGCATTTGACAATAAATTATCTATCATACGCATAATTAAAGCTTCATTAGCAAAGATTGATATATCTTCTTCTATAGTTGCAGATAACTTTATATTTCTATTATCAAATAGAATTTTATAATCCTCTAATGTATGTTTAATCTTCTCAGATAGTTTAACTTCTTGTTTCGGTACTTCCAAACGACTATCTAGCCTAGCTAATTCCAAAATCTGATTTATCATAGAAGTCATTCTTTTACTCTGCCTTTCAATTACATCAAACGATTCTTTAGCATCTTCTAAAGAATCTGTATATTTCGCTCCATATTCACTTTCTGCCTTTATTACAGAAATTGGCGTACGGAGTTCATGCGATACATCCGAACTAAATTGACGTTCTCTTTTTGATGAATTTTCAAGTGTTTCTAACATTTCATTAAACACTTTTCCTAATTTATGTACTTCATCTGTACCATCTTCTATATATATTCGCTTAGTAAGGTCGTTACTTTTTGCAATGGCATCAGCTGTTTCTGTCATATCTCTTACAGGTTTCAATGAACTTCTTATTATCAAGTATCCACCATACATTATTACCATAATAACAAATGGGCTACCAATACTAATAATTATCGGTAATATCCAGCCATTAATGTTATTTGTAACTTGAACAATACCCCTTACATATTTTCCATTACCTAATCTAGCAGAACTAGTTTCTGAATCATAGTATAAATACTTATTATTATTTACATCTTTATATTCAGAAATAGCTCCTAAACTAAAATCATTAACTTTAAAATTTCTGGGAACAGACCCCGCAATAAGATTTCCATCTTTATCATAAACAGATAACGTGACACCATCTTCGAAAGGAGTAAATTTATCCGAACCGCTAGCGATTTCAGCTACCTCTTCTATCAATTTTTTCTCACTGTTCTTTTCAACAACACTATCACTTACTAAAAATATCCCCGCTATTAAAGATCCTATCAATAAAACAATAAATGTTGTATACCATAATGTTATTTTAAAAGTTAAAGATACTTTTTTAAATGGAAAGAATAATAATTTATTAATTTTATTTAACAAAGTATCCTAGCCCCCTTTTAGTATAAATAATAGTTTTATCCGTTCCATTATCTAGTTTTTTCCTAATATTTTTTATAATTACATCTACTATATTCGAAGCACCATCATAATCATAATCCCAAACATGATTAAGAATTTGATCACGACTTAGGATACTCTCTTTATTCTTCATAAGATACTCTAATACCTCATATTCCTTACCTGTTAATCCTATATTCTCACCATCTCTAGTAACTTGTTTTTTAGAAATATCCAGCACAATATCATCAACTTGAATAACATTAGTTGCTAGCCCATAATTCCTTCTCATTAAAACTCTTATTCTGGCAAGTAGTTCATCAAATTCAAACGGCTTAACTATATAATCATCAGCACCACTATCTAGGCCGACAATTTTGTCCTCTAAAGTATCTTTTGCCGTCAACATAATTACTGGTGTATTATTTTTACTCTCACGAAGTCTTTTGATAAACTCATAACCATCAACATTTGGCATCATAATATCAGTAATAATCAAATCATAGTCACTATAACTAACAAAATCCAATGCTTCTCCGCCATCAAAACAGCTATCAACACTATAATTATTCTTTTTTAAATGTTTAGTAATTATTCTATTCAAATCGCGTTCATCTTCTACAACAAGTATTTTCATAATAGTCTCCTCATACTAAATTTCTACTATATTTTACTTAATTCATTTACAAATGTAAAACAATAGTTATCAAATCTATAGAATTTTAGATTTACACTTATTAATAAAGTCAGTATATACTATATAAATGAATTTAAAATGAAAAAACGACTTAAAATAGCAATTTATAAAATCACATATCTAAGTCGCTTTCGTTACTTTTATTCACTTTCTTCTAAATTATAAAGTAACTCGTATAATGCTTTTGCATCTAGCTTTTCTTTTTCTTCTTTACTGATATCTCGAACTAACTCCCCACGATGTAAAACTATTATTCTATTACCGTATTTCACCGCATCTTGGATATTATGAGTTATCATTAAAGCTGTTAATTTTTTCTCTTCAATCTTTTGTCGAGTAAGTTCCATTATCTTCTTCTGTGTTTTAGGGTCTAATGCTGCCGTATGTTCATCAAGAAGCAAAAGTTTAGGTGTTGTCATAGTCGCCATTAAAAGCGCAATAGCTTGACGCTGCCCCCCAGACAATAATCCCATCTCACTATCTAATCTATCTTCAAGCCCTAAGTCTAAAGTTGCTAGTAACTCTTTAAAAAGTTTTCTATCTTCTTTAGTAGTTCCTGGTTTAAAACCTCTAACTTTACCACGTCGTAGTGCTAAAGACATATTCTGTGCAACAGTCATACGAGGAGCTGTTCCATCAAGTGGATTTTGGAAAACTCTACTAATAAATCCAGCTCTCTTATGTTCTACTATATTACTTACATCTTCTCCTTCGATTAAAATTTCTCCACCATCTAGTGAGAATGAACCCGCTAAGGCATTAAGAAAAGTTGACTTCCCTGCTCCATTTCCACCAAGAATAGTAATAAAATCACCATCTTTTATTTCAAGACTAACATTTTTTAAAGCATGTTGCTCTCTAATAGTTCCAGGAAAGAATGTTTTATCTATTTTATTAATTTTTATAAATGACATTTTCTACGCATCCTTTCTCTTAGCTTTTAATTTTAATTGAGGTAGAGTTAAGAAAATTGCAATTACTAAAGCTGAAACTAATTTAAAGTCATTAGCTCCAATAATATTTAATTTTAACACTCCAACTAGCAGTAATCTATAAATTATCGCACCACAAATTACACAAACTAATCTTGACGTAAAAGCCACATCTTTGAAGATTACTTCCCCAATAATAATTGCTGCTAAAGCTACTACTATAACTCCAATACCACTATTTACATCTGAATAACCATTGTTTTGGGCTAAAATCGCACCAGCTAAAGAAATAATTCCATTAGCAAGCATTAATCCTAAAATCGTCATTGTTTTTGTAGAAATACCTAATGCTGTCGCCATTTTCTCATTATCTCCTGTTGCAATTAAACTCTGACCTAATTCTGTTGAAAAGAATAAAGACATAGCAATAATAATTAATCCAGAAAGAATAATTCCAACAAATACAGTATCATAATGAGTTGGTAAGTTTAATCCTTGAATTTTACTAAAAATTGTATCTTTATTGATTAAACTTAAATTTGGTCTCCCCATAATTCTAAGGTTCACTGATAATAATGCCGTCATCGTTAAAATCCCTGCAAGTAAACTCGGGATTTTGCAAACGGTAATTAAAAATCCCGTAACAAGACCTGCTAACATACCTGCTACTATTGAAATCAGGGTAGCTATAATAGGATTAATCCCATTATGTATACAAATAACACAGACAGCAGCTCCTAAAGGATATGCACCTTCTGTAGTCATATCCGCAATATTTAATACTCTAAAACTTATAAACAATCCAAGCGATAATATACCCCACAGCATTCCCTGTGAAATCGCTGAAATAAATAAATCCATTCCGCACCTCTTTTATTTATATTTCTTCTAATTTGGTTTTATATAATTTAGAGCGACTCATAAACAATAATTTTTTCAATTGATTTGATGAGCCGCTCCTTTATCTTTATTTACTACCTATAATAGGAGTGATTCAAAAGTCCTAAATTTCAACAAAATGTATATGATAATTCATAAACGCAGTGGTTTATTGATATCTAAATTCGCTTTATAAAAGCTTTTTAGATATCTAATAAACTGTGCGGGGGTGACTCGACAAAATCGATTTCTCCGAAATCACGATTTTTGAGTCACTCCCATTATTTTTTATCCACTACTTTTGCTTTATCTTTAATTTCTTTTGGAATTTCAATTCCTAATTGTTTTGCTTTTGCTTCATTTAGGTAAATTACACCTTCATTAGCAAGTACGATTGGCATATCTTTAGTATCTGCGCCTTTTAATACTTTAGCAACAACTTTTGCAGTCTCAACACCGATTTGATATTGGTCAACACCTAATCCTAAAAGTCCTCCATCAGCTACCATTGTATCTGCAGATGGGAATACAGGGATTTTCTTAGCGTCTGTTACTTTTACTACTGTTGCCATTGCACTAGCAATTGTGTTATCGATTGGAACAAAGATTGCATCTGTTTGTGAAGCAAGGCTTTCTGTTACTTGTTGAATATCATTTGTGTTTGCTACTGTTGATACCTTAACTTCTAATCCTAATTCTTTAGCTAATTTTTCAGCTTCTTGAGCTTGTTTTACAGAGTTATCTTCACTAGCTGTATAAAGAATACCAACTTTTTTCATGTTAGGTAAAACTTTTTTCATGATTTCAAGTTGTTGTTTAATTGGAGTTCTATCACTAACACCAGTAATGTTATTTCCTGGTTTATTTTCGGCTTTAATTAGTCCTGCTTCAACCGGATATGTAATACCACCCATGATGATTGGTTTGTCTTTAGTTGCATTTGATAGTGATAAAGTAGCTGGTGTTGTAATACCCACTAAGATATCGTTGTTATCTGTAACTAATTTTTGACCCATACTTGCTAAGTTACTTTGATCACCTTGAGCATTTTGAAGATCAATTTTTAAGTTCTTACCAACTTCATATCCTTCTTTTTTAAGTCCATCTTCTAAACCTTTATAAATTTGGTCAAGAGCTGGGTGACTAAGTAATTGAAGTACCCCTACTTTTACTTCTTTATTATCAACTTTTTTAGTTTCTTCACCTTTTTTACTAGAGAAGAACCCATAACCTAATACACAAACTAATAATACCGCGAATGCTACAAAAATTTTATTTACTTTCATTTTAATAATCTCCTTTTACTTTTATCTATAATAATATTTTTTGTAATCAAATTTTAGAAGCGTATCTATATAAAAAGACCACTAGCGTATATCTAGTGGTCCTTCCGTATAATTTTTAATAATAAATATAAAAAACCACCTAGATATTTCTATGTGGCCTCGATTTTTTCATCACAAATAATCCACATAGATACTTACTTCTCGTCTGAGAGTCGTATCTATGTCAAAAAGAAACAAGATCGACTCAGTATCTAGTGGCTTTGCCAACGAATATTTAATTGTAGCGTGTCAACTTGATACAGTTTCATAAATCTTTTTTCTCCTTTACGTTTAATTCTTGGTTACATTATAGCAACTCTTTTTTTTATTGTCAATATGTTTTTTTAAAAAAAAATATAAAAATTCTGACAATTACGACTAAAAGTCACATAGTAGAACATATAACCGCCTTACAAAAAGTTTATTGGAAATAATTTTCAATAAAATATTATAAATATATTAATACAACTTTATCACATATTTCTACAAAGATTGTAGTTCTATATTTCAAAGAAAGATTTTTGAAAACTATGAAAATAAGTCGTTTTCATAGCTGAGAAATTAATATTTTAAAATTGATACATCTCCTTAATCATTGATAATAATGTTATATATAGGCATAATATTATCGCTAACAAATTTCATTTTATATGAAAATAAAATTGAAAATATATCATTTTTATGAAAATTTTCACTTGAAAATCTATTTTCATAGGAGTATGATAGATATATGTTATTTAAAAAAAGTTAGGAGAATTTTTATGGATAGCAATACAGCTATAGAAAAAGAAAAATTATTTAACAAAGGATTTATTACAATTACTACAATTAACTTTATTGTATTTTTAATTTATTATTGTTTTGTAGTAATTACAGCAAAATATGCAACCTCACAGTTAGGTGCTACTGCTGCACAAGCAGGTTTTGCCGCAGGTATCTATATTATTGGTACACTTGTCGCACGTCTTTATATCGGTAAAAAATTAGAAATCATTGGTCGTAAAGAAATTCTACGATTTGGTGCTTTAATTTATTTAATTACAACAGCTGCATATTTAATTTCATCAAATATCATTATTTTAGATACAGTTCGTTTCTTAAACGGATTTGCTTATGGAACTATTTCTACTGCAGCTAACGCAATAGTTACTGCGTATATTCCTAAAACTCGTAATGGTGAAGGAATTAATTACTACGGTTTAAGTACAAGTTTAGCAGCTGCTATTGGACCATTCATCGGTATGTTATTATTACCTATCACAGGATTTAATGCGGTTATAATTCTAGCAATTGTTCTATCTATTGCTGTAACTGTAGCTTGCTTCTTATTCCCTGTTAAAAATATCGAATTAAATGAAAAACAAAAAGAATTATTAAACAGTTGGTCTCTAAATACATTTATTGAATATAAAGTATTATTCATCTCAATAGTTGCATTCTTAATCGGTTTAGCATATTCAAGTGTACTAGGATTCTTATCAATTTACGCTGATAGCTTAAACTTATCTACTGCGGGAGCTTTCTTCTTTGTAGTATATGCACTTATTATTACAGCTACTCGTCCATTCGCAGGTCGTATCTTCGACGCTCGTGGTGAGAATGCAGTTATGTATCCAAGTTTTGTATTCTTAACTTTAGGTTTATTAATGTTAAGTTTCACAAATGGTAGCTTCATGTTACTATTCTCTGGTGCCTTAATTGGTCTTGGATATGGGACATTCATGTCAAATGGACAAGCTGTTTGTTTAAAACTTGTTGATTCTACTAAAGTAGGAATCGCACTTTCTACTTACTTTATCGGATTAGACCTTGGTCTAGGATTTGGACCTTATGCTCTAGGTACTGTTCACGGAATTCTATCATACAGAGGAATTTATATCCTTTGCGCAGTAATCACAATTGGAGTAACCGTTCTTTATGCAATGTTCTATAAAGGTAAAGAAGTACGTGTCTTAAAAACTAAAACTAGTCGATAGTAATATAAATAAAATCATTAAAAAAAGTAGCCCTCATAAAGAGCTACTTTTTTTTGTGTAGATAAATTTCCATATTGCATAAAAGAGGAATGACACTACATCACACCTCTTTTTCTTTTCATTTTATTTTTCTGGATATCGTCTTGCGACATCTACTAGTTTTTCTTTAATTATCTTCTTAGGATCTTCATTTAGGTGATAACACATTGCAAGAGCATAGATAAGCACGTCTGCCAATTCATCTTTTATCTCTTGAATATTATCTCCTTCTTCATCCCATTGAAAATGTTCAAGTAGCTCTGCCGCTTCTATTGAAATACTTTTAGAAAATCTTTCTAAAGTATCATACTTTTCCCATCCTCTTTTTCCTCTAAATTCCGTTATTATAGTTCTTAATTCTTCCATGTTTTACCCTTTAGATTAAACTATTATTTGTTAAATTATTATATAGATTATAAAATTCTGCTAAACTTAGAGTTTCACTACGTCTAGCTGGCTCTATATCACTATCTATACATGCATTTTGTAAGTCTTGCTTTTTATCCTTACCGTAACTTGAAATTAAGTTATTTAGTAAAGTCTTTCTACGTTGTACAAAACACGAACGTACGAATTTAAAAAATTTAGCATCAGTTTCAAATTCGCGAGTTTCTTTCGTCATGATTTTTACAACTGCACTCTCAACATTTGGTGCTGGTACAAATACTTTTTTCGGTACAGTAAATAGATATTCGACATCAGTATAATAATTTAATAAAATTGTTAATGAATTATAATCTTTTGTTCCTACTTTAGCATTTAGTCTATTAGCAACTTCTTTTTGCATCATAACTACATAACCATCAATTTTCTCAGTATTCTCGATTAAATGAGTTAAAATTGGAGTTGTAATATAGTAAGGTAAGTTTGCTACTACCATAATTTTTTCGCAATCTGACATCTTCTCAGCGATTATTTTATCAACATCAACTTTTAAGATGTCATTATTAATAATCTCAACATTAGGGTAATCAGCAAGTGTCTCCGATAAAATCGGTAAAAGTCTACCATCAATTTCAAATGATATTACTTTTTTAGCTTTTTTAGCTAACGCTTCTGTAAGAGAACCAATCCCAGGTCCAATTTCTATTACTCCTACATTTCCATTTACCCCAGCTCCATCAACAATTCTATTTAAGATATTAGCATCTATTAAAAAGTTCTGTCCTAGGCTCTTCTTAAATGTAAAACCGTGTTTTTTTAGTATTTCAAAAGTTTTCTTGGGTGTTCCTATCATTATTTAATTCCTTTACTTATTTTTGTCATTTCTTCTAATAATCGTTCTTTAGAAATATTATACATATTAAGTTTATTTAGTAATTGTTTAGCATTGGTATAGCCTATATTTAATCTTTCGCAAAGTTCTTCTCTTAGAACTTTTGAAGTAGCTCCTCCAACTAAACCTAACTCTATCAATATTTCATTACTTATATCATTTTTCACCTCATCCATCGGTGTATAATGATTTTTTATAGCCGCAATAATATCTTCTTTACTCGCAGCTTCTATTCCTATTTTCCCTTTACTATCTACAGCTTTTTTATTTGAAATATATGCATGTTTTGCCGTCGGAATATTTTTTTCTATAATACTTCTAATTCTTTTCCCCGCATAATCAGGATCCGTTAAAACTATTAATCCTCTTGTTTTTTCTAGAAAAATTAAGCGTTCTATTTTTTTCTTAGTTAAGGCAGATCCATTAGTTTCAAATGTATCACAATCTATTGCTTCTTTAACTCTATTGGTATCATCTCTTCCTTCTACTACTATTATTTCTTTGATTTTCATTTTATTATCCTTTAAAAAATTCATCAGTCTATTATAACATATTTAGACAAATTTTGCTCATACTAGCATGAATATTTCAAATAGTTGTATAGTTCATGTGTAATTTCATGATGAACTTTATACTTATATCCAGCACAAAGAAAATTCTTTTTTAATTCAAATTTGTCTTTAAGCTTAATTTTTTCTAGTGCTTTCCCCTTTTTACATACTAGTATTTCCCAATGTTTATCAAACTTAACTAGGTAACAATCATAGGTTGTATCTTCCCCATATGCTCCAGCAAAATATAGTAGACCTACAAGATCAAGTATAATATGCCACCATTTGACCGTTTTTCTTCTTTCTAACAAATAAACTTTCTCACTCTTAATACAATAATTATATAATTCTTCCATAATTCTCACCTCTTTATACTAATTATATCACAAAAAATCCTCTGCAGAAAAAACTGCAGAGGAAATTTATTAGTGTATATCTTTTTTCTTAAAGTTAGCTCCACTTACTTCACTAACTGTTCCAATCGATAGAAAGGCATTCTTATCATTTCTAAAGACTATTTTTTTAAGTTTTGATTCTTCAATACGAGTAATTACACAAAAGATGATTTTTGTTTCTTGTCCCGAATAACCACCTTCTCCATGTAATAAAGTCACACCACGACCTAATCTATCTTGAATTTCTTGACTTATTACTTGATAATTACTTGTAATAACCATAACCGATTTAGAGTCATTAAGTCCCTCAATAACGATATCCATAACTTTCGATGCTATGAAATAACTTATCATTGAATATAGTGCCGCTTCCCACGTGAATACAAATCCAGATGCGATAAAGATAATAACATTTATCCCAAGGACCATTTCACCCACAGAAATCGGTAACTTTTTAGTAGCATAGATAGAAAACATCTCACTTCCATCTAACGTACCACCATTTCTAATGACTAATCCTACACCTATTCCAAGAATTATCCCACCGAAAATACATGCTAAAAATGGATCCGTAACAAGTGGTGGAATACTATGAAAATATGACGTTGCTACAGAAAGTATTATAATACCGAAAATAGATGCTATTGCGAATCCTTTACCTATTTGCTTGTATCCTAAATATAAGAATGGGATGTTGAATAAGAAAATAAACAAACCTAGTGGCAATCCAAAGTAATGACGAGCAATAATAGAAACACCGATTACCCCGCCATCTAATATATTATTTGGAATTAAGAAAAATTCTAATCCCGCCGCAAAAATTAATGATCCAATAATTATACTTATATATTTCTTTAAAAATTCTATTCTACTATCCATTGATTCTCCTTTTTATTTTCTTTTTTGACAAATAGAACAAAAGTGACTTGAACGTCCTTTAATTGTAACATTTTCTACATCATGACCTAGAGGACAAACTTTTTTCCCATAAATTTGGTGGAAATTTTGCATATTCCCTTCTCCACCATCAGCGTGAACATAATCTGAAATAGTAGAACCACCTTCTTTTATTGCAAGCTCCAAAATATCAACCAACTCTTTAAATAAACTCTCCTTCTTCTTTTTAGAGAGTTCACTTGCTTTAGTTAGAGGGTGAATTTTTTGGCGATATAATACCTCACAATCATAAATATTTCCGCAACCACAAAAAACATTTCCTTCAAGAAGTAGTGCTTTTATAGATTGATCTTTATATTTTTTTTCATCCAGTTTATTTAAAAAATATTTTTTTGCAGACTTATCAAATGGTTCTGGCGCAAGATTTACAAAAGGTTTGAATTTAGTTACATCATCAATATATCTTAGTTCTCCAAATCTTCTGATATCACTATATACTAATTTTTCTCCAGTAGAAAGTTCAAATATAACATGTCGATGATTATAATAATTTTTATTTGTAATCTCAGCTATATCCTTAACTAAAAAGAATGCTCCTGTCATTCCAAAGTGAGTAATAATATATCCTTCATTTAATGTAAAGAATAGGTACTTACCTCGACGTGATAATTTTTCTATTTTTTTACCTTTCACATGTTCTGAAAAAAAGCTAAGTTTTTGTTTAACAATAGCCATTTTATTTAATTTATGACTTTCTTTTACTACATTCGAATATTTTATATCAAGAATTTGTTTATCTATAACTCTATCTTCTAGACCAAATTTTATATTCTCAACCTCTGGTAATTCTGGCATAATGCACTCCTATTTTCTATACTTATATTTTATTTTAATATAAATATTTGAAAATTTCAAAGATTTCCATTTATTTATATAATTTATAATAATCAAGAATTACAAGTTTTTACCTCATTATTCTAGCATCAAAGAAAAATATGTAGTATAATAATAAAGTTAAATGTAAATTAAAAGGGGTCTATTATTAAATGGAAGAAAAAATGTCTAGACGAAAAAGAATCAGTTCTCCCTCATACGGAAATGGAGGAAAACCTCCTAAAAAGAGCGGATTCAAAAAAATATTAATGACGATTTTGGCGCTAGTTATAGTTGGTATAGGAGGTTTCACTGCCTATACATTCTTCAACTTTTCTAGTTCCGCTCAAAAAGGATATAAGAATGTAGATTATTTGAAAGAAGTTGATCCTAACTTCAAAAAATTCTCAGTATTAATCCTAGGTATCGATATGAATGATGATCGTAAAGCTCAAGGACAAACTCGTGAGGACAGTAGAACAGATTCAATGATACTGGCTACTGTTAATAAAGATAAAAAACGTATGGATATGGTTAGTATCCCACGTGACTCTCTAAGTCTTATGAGAGAAAAAGATGATGAAAATAACAATAGTGCTTATTTCTATGATAAAATCACTCACGCACATGCTTATAACGATGTTAAAGGAACTACTAATGCAGTAGAAAACTTATTGCATACTCCTATAAACTTTTATGTACTAATCAACTTTAAAGCATTTGAACAAACAGTAGATGCTTTCGGTGGAATAGATTTATACGTTCCTTTCGATATGGATGAACAAAATGCTAACGGTGAAATGAACACTGTTAAACTGAAAAAAGGATGGCATACTCTAAACGGTGAACAAGCACTTGCTTTTGCTCGTAGTAGATATTACGATAGTGATATTGAACGTGGTCAGCGTCAACTTCAAGCTATCCACGCTTTAATCGATAAAGCTAAAAGTCTAAACGCCTTAACTAAAATAAATGAGGTTATAAATATCGCTGGAGATAATGTCGAACATAACTTGTCTACAACTCAAATTTCTTCAGCTATTAAGATGTTTCTAAATGAAGATATGGAAATAGTATCGCACAGAATAGATGGTTATGACGTTTATTATGGTGGTGTGTATTATTACTATCCAAAACCACTATCACTACTTTATGCATCTTCAGCTTTAAGAAATAACCTTGATTTATCACTACCTAAAGCTACTGATTTACTAAATATATACTATCAAGGACATATAACAATCGGGCTTAAACAGTATAAAATAGATAATTTACGTCCAGTACAAAATTATCCAATATCAAATCTTGCAGTTATGTCTCCTGAGGATTTACTTACTAACCTACCTGATAGACTGACTAACGAAGAATTAAAAGATGACATTACAGTAAGTAATGAAAATAGACCCGATGAAAATGGCAATACTGAAAAAAATGCTAACAATAGTAATTAACAACAAAATACTACAACTGGTGTCGGTACAACAAATACTCATCAAAATACCGGTGTAAATAATAACCAAGAATAAATAATATCCCATCAAAAACTATTTTTGATGGGATATTATTTATTTACTTGAAAATTTTACATTTACAGTTCCAGTTTTTGAAGATGTGAATAATTGTTTCTTTTTATTTGAGCTATTTGTAAAATTTGATT
>NZ_CAUQNQ010000032.1:0-15898 GCF_963519265.1 uncultured Gemella sp.
GATACTAATCCAAAGTATGCGTTAGTTGCCTTTGATAAAGGAAAACAAACGTTTAGACACCAAAGTTATGAAGCATACAAAGGTACTAGGGATAAAACTCCTAGTGAGTTAGTAGAACAATTTGGGTATGTTAGAGAGCTTCTTGATTCATATGGAATAAAGTATGAAGAGCATTTTGATTATGAAGCGGATGATATTATTGGAAGTTATGCTAAAATTGCTGAAAAAGAAGGCTTAGAAGTAATAATAGTGACTGGAGATAAAGACTTAACGCAACTAGCTAGTGAAAATATAACAATCTATTATACTAAACGTGGTGTTACAGACATAGATTATTATACGCCTGAGTTTATTGCTGAAAAATATGGATTAACTCCAGAACAAATCGTTGACATGAAAGGGCTTATGGGAGATAAGAGCGATAATATCCCAGGAATTGCTGGAGTTGGTGAAAAAACTGCGATAAAATTATTAACTGAATATAAAACTGTAGAAAATGTACTAGAAAATATTGATAATATTAGTGGTAAAAAACTAAAAGAGCGTCTAACAGAAGGACGAGAAGATGCTCTATTAAGTAAAAAATTAGCAACTATTTATACTGAAGTTCCAGTTGACAATAAGTTAGAAGATTTAACATATAGTGAGAATGTAGAACTAAAAAGAGAGTTATTTGAAAAACTTGAATTTGTTTCATTTTTAAGAAAATTATCTCAAGAAACTTCTACTGAAGAGGTGGGCGTAACTGATGAAGAGGCTGTTGCTCCTAAAAAAGAAATTAATATTGTTTTAGCAGATAAAAATACAAAAATAGATTTTACCGACAGTACTTTACATGTTGAGTGTTATACAGAAGATTATCATAACTCAGATGTAGTTGGAATAGTAGTCTATAAAGAAGGAACTGCTTATATTTTTAGTGAAGAACAATTTTTCACTAATGAGTTTGTAGTAGATTATCTTCAAAGTGAAATTTCTAAAACTGTTTATGATTTTAAAAAGATTTTATTTATAGCGAAGAGAAATGGAGTAGATATTAACGGAGAAGTTTTTGATGTGAAAATTGTATCTTATCTCCTTGATGTTAATGCAAAAACTGAAATTGATAAAATCGTCTTTAATTATCTTGGAAAAATAATAAGTAGTGATGAAGAAATATATGGCAAGGGGGCAAAACGAACTCTACCAGCTCAAGAAGTTATTAATCCGTATATAGCTGAAATTGCTGAGAGTATTTCACTTATGAAGCCATTGATGGAAGAAAAACTTGCAGAAGAAAATATGACGGACTTGTATAAAAATATAGAGATTAAAGTGGCTAAAGTGCTAGCTAATATGGAATTTGAAGGAATCCATGTCAGTAAAAAGGCTCTAGAAGAAATGAGTGCCGAGTTTGATGCAAGAATTAAAACTTTAGAAGCTAGCATATATACTTTAGCTGGTTCTGAATTCAATATAGCTTCACCTAAGCAGTTAGGGGTAGTATTATTTGAGGATCTAGGACTGCCACCGATTAAGAAAACAAAAACTGGTTATTCTACAGCTGTAGAGGTACTAGAACAACTACAACATAGTCATGAAATTATTCCACTAATTATGGAATATAGAACAATTACAAAATTAAACTCAACTTATGCAAAAGGGTTAGTAAAAGATATTACTCGTGAAGGAAAAATTCATACACGTTATGAGCAAACATTAGCTCAAACAGGGCGCTTATCGTCAGTGAATCCAAATCTTCAAAATATTCCAACGAGAATTGAAGAAGGGAAAAAAATCAGAAAAGCATTCGTTCCAGCCTCTGATGATAGAGTAATCTTATCTATTGACTATTCTCAAATAGAGCTTCGAGTATTAGCTCATATCGCACAGGACGCAGGAATGATAGATGCCTTTAAGCACGATGTAGATATTCATACTAAAACAGCTAGTGATGTTAACGGAGTTAGTCTTGATGAGGTGACTTCTTCAATGCGTCGAGAAGCTAAAGCTGTTAACTTTGGTATTGTTTATGGAATTTCTGATTTTGGTCTATCTAATAACCTTGGAATTACTAGAAAACGTGCGAAAGAATTTATTGACAAATATTTAGAAACATTCAAGGGTGTTGATAAGTATATGACTGATATCGTAGATTTTGCAAAAGAACACGGTTATGTAGAAACTTTATTCAATAGAAGAAGAGCATTACCGGATATTAATGCGAAGAATAAAATTGTAGCTAATCTAAACGCGCGTATTGCGATGAATTCACCAATTCAAGGAACTGCTGCGGATATTATAAAAATAGCTATGGTTAATGTATTCGAATATCTAGAAAAAACAAATGTAGATGCAAAATTATTATTACAAGTACATGATGAATTGATATTTGATGTAAATAAAGATATAGAAGAAGAGTTTACAAAAGAAATGATTAAAATTATGGAAAAAGCGGCTAATTTAGATGTTCAACTTAAAGCTGAAGCTAGTAGTGGAGCGTCTTGGTATGATGCAAAATAAGAAAAGATTTATATGTAAAAAATCAGAAAATTACAAATAAATAACAGTCAATTTACAGTTGAATTCTTTCAAAATAAAACATATTGCAACTTAAAAAACTTATAAAAATATTATAGATAACTTGAAAATTTCTAGAGTTATTTTTCATAGTGCTAACTTATTATCAGTATTTTGATTGTGAGTTAGCCTTTTTTTATTTTTATGAATTACAAAATATATTTACGTAATAAAGTATAATAATCTAAAAAAAATCTTAAAAATAAAAGTTTACAAACTGCCTTGATATTTGATATAATTAATAAAAACAATATTACATGTCAAATGTAAAATAACATTCTGAGGAGATGTGGTTATGAATAACAATCCATTAGTTAACGCAAGAGAGCAAATTAAAGGTGCTTGTGAAGTTTTAGGTTATAAAGAAGAAGTGTATGAATCTTTAAAAGATCCGCAAAGATTTATTGAGATTTCTATTCCTGTTAGAATGGATAATGGTGAGGTGAAATACTTTAAAGGATTCCGTTCTCAGCATAATGATGCAATTGGTCCTACAAAAGGTGGATTAAGATTTCATCCACTTGTAACAGCTGATGAAGTTAAGGCGTTATCAATTTGGATGACATTTAAATGTGCTGTTGCTAATCTACCATATGGTGGAGGTAAAGGTGGTATTATCGTAGATCCAAAAGATTTATCAAAAGGTGAATTAGAAAGATTGTCACGTGGATATATTCGCGGGTTGTACAAATATTTGGGTGAAAAACAAGATGTGCCTGCACCAGATGTTAATACTAATGGACAAATCATGTCTTGGATGATCGATGAGTTTAATGTTCTTACTGGAGAACAAGGTATAGGAACTCTAACTGGGAAACCATTAGAATTAGGTGGTTCTTTAGGTAGAACTCAAGCGACTGGATACGGTGTAGCACTTGCTGCAAAATTGGCACTAGAGAAATTAGGGAAATCTACAGAAGGTGCGAAATTTGCTGTTCAAGGTTTCGGTAACGTAGGTAGTTATACTGTTGATACAGCTGTGAAGTTTGGAGCTACTGTAGTTGCTGTAACTGAGCGTGACGATGATGGTGTTCAGTATGCTGTTTATCGTGAAGAAGGATTATCATATGCAGAGTTGCAAGAATGTAAAGATAAGAGAGTTAGATTCCATACATTACCAAATACAAAACGTTTAACTTTAGATGAATTTTGGGCTTTAGATGTGGATGTAGTGTGTCCTTGCGCATTAGAGAATGCTATCGATGAAAAAGAAGCTAATTTAATAAAAGCTACTGTTGTCTCAGAAGGAGCTAATGGACCAGCAACTTTAGCTGGAGATAAAACTCTACAAGAAAGAGGAGTCGTGGTAATTCCTGATATTCTTGCGAACAGTGGTGGTGTTACTGTATCTTACTTTGAATGGGTACAAAACTTACAAGGTTACTACTGGACAGAAGAAGAAGTTGTAGAAAAACAAGCGAGAGTTATGACAAAAGCATTTAATGATATTTGGGAAGTGAAAGAAAGATTTGCTATTCCTATGAGAAAAGCTGCTTATGTAAACTCTATAGAAAAAATTGTTAAAAACATGAAGCTAAAAGGTAAATTAAGCTAATTATAATTTAAAAGGTGAATCACTAGGAGAAATGATTTCTAGTGATTCACCTTTGCTATTTACTTGAAAGAACTTCGAGTATATAATCATCGAATTGATGTTGGAATATTTTTTTATAATCTAAAAATTTGTAATGTTGAATTTCTACATTTTGTAGAGTATCTAAAAGTTTGAGTTGAGTTTCAATTGGAGTTTTAGGATCTAGGTATGAAAGTCCATAATGTACTTTTTGAGTTATAGAATTACTGAAATTTAGTACATCTATTGAATTTAGTGTGTCATATAGATAATCTATCTTGTCAGAAAAATCACTTTCAAACTTATAAATATTTTTGAAAAAAGGATTCTTTTTATTTTTGATATATGTGTTTTTAATATCGCAAAGTGAACAGTCTGAGATGAATATTTCTTTAACAGAACTGTAATAACTTGCACAAACTATGCTAATAGCAGCCCCTTGACCTAGTCCAGTTACTAGAATTTCTTTATTCGGGAAGAGCTTTTCTATAATACTTATAGTATCTAGGGCATCTTGATAAGCTAGATTAAAATATGGTGTGGATGAAGAACTATTCAAAAATGGGAAATGAGAACAAGGAGTGTTATTCTCGCTATTACCTGCTTGCCCTCGAATATGTAGTGAGGCTAAAGCATAGTCTAACATACTGTATTTTGTTAAATTCAAATAATCTTTATTTTTCACTTTGAATTCTGGGAAGTCGACGATGACGCCTTTAACGTTTGACTTAGGTATAGCTAAATCTACTTCTATTCGCGAATCATCTGTTCCCTCAAAAATTATTTTTTTGTATTGAACAAATGGGTGTGGTATATCAATTATATTTTCTTTATATACTAGTTTTCTATTTTTTTCTAAATTCATAATGCACTCCTATTCAACTTCTAATAAAAACTTAACTATTTCATCATTGAAGTTTGGAATATTTTCGTGATAATATTTTTTATATAAGTACAGTTTTTTCTGGCTTTTGATACTATCATATATTTTTTCTTGGGTTTCTTTAGGGCAATCTTCGTCTAAATTTGGAATACCGAATAATACTTTACACTTTAAAAGTTTAGCAAAATTTAATGTATCAATGTAGTAAAGGTTATTCAAGAAAGTATCGGTATTTTGTCCTCTTGTATTAAACCATCTTGCGTGATGAGTGAATTCTGAATATGCATTATTTCTATTGTCTTTTTCATAATTATTTTGAAAATCTGCCAAGAATGGATATAAACTTATGCATTTCGTTACATTTTTATTTAATGCTGAAAATATTATAGAATATGCTCCGCCTTGAGATGCTCCATAGGTAACTATATTTTTTGAATCTACTTCATCAAATGAGTTAACTATTTTAGAAAGAATGAGTGTATCTAGAATATTTTTATAAAAAATCATATTTTCTATATTTTCATCAAGTCCTACTGTTAGATGTCCAAAAACTGAGGGTGCAGAATTACCTGAATCTTTACTTTTACCGCCTTGATTTCTAAAATCTATTGCGACGACATCATAGCCAAGAGAAGCAAATGTAGATTTTTCTAACCAGTTTCTACTTGATGCAGGATATCCATGAAAATAAAAAAGTACGGATATATCTTTATTCGGATATAATTTTCTATACTGCATATTTTTTATGTATTTTGCATAAATATTAGAATTATCATAGCTAGTGAAAGTTAAATCATAAAATTCTATATTCTCAAATTTAGAAAATGGAGTTTTTTTTAGGGTGTATTGGGGCTGAATAGTTTTTATTAATTTAAGCTTTTCTGTCCAAAATTTTTGAAAATTTTCCATGGTGCACCTCGATTTAACGTTTTCATTCATTTATATACTATCATTCGTATTAAAAAAATTCCAATATTTTGAATTGTAATATTTATTAGTTTTTCTAATCTGAAAAATCGAAGGATACTATAATAATTGAAAAAAAAGTTTATATGTAGTAAAATTATTAATTAATGACTAAAAAATATAAGGAAAGAGGTTAAATTAGAACCATATGGATCTCAGTATCTTAATTAAAATATTAATAATTGTATTATTACTTATTGCTTCGGCGATATTTGTAATGTTTGAATTTGCACTTGTTAAACTTAGGCCAACAAGGGTGAATGAATTAGTAGAATCAGGAAATAAAACTGCAAAAATATTAGTTACGATGGTAGAACAATTAGATCACTACTTATCTGCGACACAGCTAGGTATTACAATTGTTTCTCTTGGATTAGGTTGGATAGGGGAATCAACATTCCATTCTCTATTTAATCCTATTTTTGAATTGTTAAATTTAAATGAAACTGTTACGCATACCATTTCATTAGTGGTGTCATTCGGATTTATGACATTATTACATGTGGTTTTAGGGGAATTAGTTCCTAAAACTATAGCGATTCAATCTGCAGAAAAAACGTGTTTACGAGTGGCTTGGCCAATGTATATGTTCGATAAAGTTATGAGACCGCTAGTGTGGTTACTTAACTCATTAGCTAATCTTATAGCGAAAATGTTTGGATTCGAACCTGCTTCTGAACATGATGATATTCATAGTGAACAAGAACTTAGAACGATTATGAAATCTTCAAGACTACACGGTCAAATTAATGATGTAGAATACCGCTATGTAGAAAGAGTGTTTGAGTTTGATAATAAAATTGCTAAAGAAATTATGACGCCTAGAACAGAGGTTGAGGCAATTGATATGAGTGATTCTCTAGGGATAATAATGAGACAATTAAAACAAGAAGAATACACAAGATATCCGGTAATTGAAGATGGCGATAAAGATAAAATTCTAGGTATATTAAATGTTAAGAAGTTATTGTTCACAGATAAACCTATAGAAACTACTAAAGATTTAGAAGAATATATTACACCAGCTATAAAAATCTTTGAACATACGCCTATTTCTCAAGTTTTAGCAACTATTAAGCAAAATAGAGAACATATGATTGTTATAACAGATGAATATGGAGGAACTAGTGGTGTAGTTACACTTGAGGATATAGTTGAGGAGATTACTGGAGAAATTCGAGATGAGTTCGATGAAGATGAACAGAGTTTAGTTAAAAAATTAAAAAATGGACATTATCTAATTGATGGTTGGGTCCCAATTCAAGATGTGAATGCACTGTTTCATGTACATCTACCTCATGAAGAAGTGGATACTATTGGGGCTTATGTATATTTAGAAAAATACGAAGCAAAAGTAGGAGCGGTTTATTCTATAGATAAACTAACGTTTGTAGTTAGAAAAGTAGAAGAAAATCAAATACGAACTTTAGAAGTTTGGAAAGAAAAATAAGAGAAATTTGAAGAAATGGCGGTGAAACGCTATTTCTTCTTTTTATATATGATGCAATAAATTACTGTTGTAGCTAAAATGAACTTAAAAATTGCTAGTTTATCTTTACTATTCCGAACAATAGTGGTATTATATACATATAATATACGAATAAAATATGTTGAGTGTATATAGTGAAGAGAAAGCTATGTGCATGTAAGGAGTATAAAATGAAGTTAAAGAGAAGTGAAAGAATAGTTGTAATGACGGAGTATTTATTAAATAATCCTAATAAATTAATTCCGTTGACGTATTTCGTTTCAAAATTCAATCAAGCTAAGTCTTCTATAAGTGAAGATATACACATAATAAAAAATGGTTTTAAAGAAGAAAATATTGGAGAGGTTAAAACGCTAGCGGGAGTAAGTGGTGGTGTAATCTTTATACCTACTTTAGTGGAAGAAGATGCTAAAGCTATTCTTAATGATTTTATGACTAAAATAAATGGTGGAAATCGCCTATTAGCGGGTGGATATATCTTTATGTCTGATATAATAGGGGATCCTAGTTTGATGAATAAGCTAGGACGCGTGGTTGCTACAGTTTATAAAAATAAAGAGATAGATGCTGTAGTTACAGTTGCTACAAAAGGTATTCCGGTTGCTTATGCGATAGCGTCAATATTGAATAAACCAGTAATCATTATAAGACGAGATAATAAAGTAACTGAGGGAACTACTGTTGCAATTAACTATGTTTCAGGTTCTACTAAGAAAATAGAAACGATGATTCTTTCTAAAAGAAGTTTAAATACAGGATCAAAAGTACTACTAGTGGATGATTTCATGCGTGGAGGAGGAGTCCTAACAGGTATGGAAAGCTTAATGAGTGAATTTGATGTTGATGTTGTTGGAAAAGTTATAATTACACAGTGTTTTGATTCGCCAAGAGAACATGAAGATGATTATTTATACTTGTCTAAGATAGAAAATATCGACGAATTTAATGGAACATTTGATGTTAAATTAGGGAATGTTTTAGAAAAATTACGCCAAGTAGAAAAAGAGGATATTGGAAATGAGTAATAATAGATATGCAGTTATATTAGCGGCTGGAAAAGGAACTAGAATGCAGTCGAAGTTATATAAGGTATTACACAAAGTTTGTGACAGAACAATGGTTGAACTAGTATTAGATAGCCTTAGTGATTTAGAGATGCAAGAAGTAATTACCGTAGTTGGTCACGGAGCAGAAAGAGTTAAAGAAGTCTTAGGAGATAGAACTAAGTTTGTTCTACAGGCAGAACAACTAGGAACAGCTCATGCTGTTAAAGTTGCTAAAGATGAACTTAAAGATAAAGAAGGTACGACTATAGTAATGTATGGAGATACTCCACTAATTCGTCCTGAAACTATCAATAGTATGCTAGATCACCACGAGAACACAAATGCTAAAGCTACGGTATTGACAGCAATAGCTGATGACCCATTTGCATATGGTCGTATAATTCGTGATGTTAATGGGAAATTAGTGAAGATAGTTGAAGAAAAAGATGCAACAGAACAAGAGAAAAAAATAAAAGAAATTAACTCTGGAATCTACTGTTTCGATAATAAACTTTTATTTGAAATGTTAGAAAAAGTTAAAAACGATAACAAACAAGGTGAGTATTATTTACCGGATGTACTTGGTTTGATTCGTGAACAAAAAGAAATAATTGAGACATATTTATGTGAAGATTTCGATGAAACTTTTGGGGTGAATGACAGAGTGGCGTTAGCTTATGCCGAAAATGTTATGAGAAACAGAATTAATACTAAACATATGCTAGCAGGAGTAACATTGGTAGATCCAACTAATACATATATTGCACCAAATGCAATTATTGGTCGTGATACGACAATTTATCCAAATGTTACTATAAAATCAAACACGGTAATCGGCGAAGATTGTCAAATTAAACCAAACTCATATTTAGAAAATGTAAAACTAGGAAATGGTGTCAAAGTATTGTCTTCAACAATTAGTGATTCAAAAATAGGAGATTTTACTAGTGTAGGTCCATATGCGCATATTAGAAATAACTGTGAGTTAGGTGAACATGTTAGAGTTGGGAATTTTGTAGAGTTGAAAAATACAACTTATGGAGATGGTTCTAAAACTGCACATTTAAGTTATTTAGGTGATACAGAAGTAGGCAATAATACAAATATTGGATGTGGAACAATCACAGTAAACTATGATGGTAAAAATAAATATCGTACAAAAATAGGAAATGATGCATTTATAGGATGTAACTCTAATTTAATAGCTCCTTTAGAAATTGGAGACGGTGCGGTAGTTGCAGCTGGAACGACAGTTACAGAAAATGCGCCAGATGATACACTAGTAATAGCTCGAGTAAAACAAGAAAATAAAATGGGTTATGCTAAAAAAATGCCAGCAGGTAGAAAATCGTAAAATATTATAGTTAGATTTAGAGATTGTTGTTATAGTAAAAATAATGAAATTTAACTGTACTAGTCGGATATTAAAAAAATTTTTAATTTTATACAATATCGAGAAAATACATGAATAATACTGAAGGAAGCATGAAAGATGGTTTAAATAACTTGTCTTTCATGTTTTTTTATCTTGAAATAGTTTTCTAAAAAGTATATAATTACATATGAAAAGGATGTGTTACAAATATAGTGTTTGTATTATAATAAAAATGTAAGGAGGAAAAATCATGAAATCAAAACACCAAAAAATATTAGAATATATTAAAAGTCTACCAATCGGAAGCAAAATATCAGTTCGTCAAGTGGCTAAAGAGCTAAAAGTAAGTGAAGGGACAGCTTATCGAGCTATAAAAGAGTCGGAAAATCGTGGTTTTGTTTCTTCTATTGAACGAGTAGGTACGGTAAGGATTCAGAAGAAAGAACGAGACAATGTGGAAAAATTATCATATTCTGAGATTGTAAATATAGTTAGTGGACAGCTGATTGCAGGACGTGGAGGAGTTCATGAGATAGTTCAAGATTTTGCGATTGGAGCTATGGATTCTGAACAAGTTGGGCAACATATTAGAAAAGGTACATTATTAATAATAGGAAATCGTCCAAAAATCATAGAAATGTCATTGGAAAAAGGATGTGCAATCTTAGTAACGGGTGGTTATGTTCCAAATGATTCAATTAGAGCATTGGCGGATAGTAAGAACTTACCTTTAATTATTACACCACATGACACTTTCTCGGTTACTCATTTAATAAATAGGGTAACAAACGACCAAATAATTAAAAGAGATATAATTACTGTTGAAAGTATTTATATAAAAACTGAAAAATTATATACTATTAATTTAAATAATACGGTAAAAGATTGGTATGACCTTCAATTAGAAGTAGGACACACTAGATATCCTGTTGTTAATGAATATGGAAAATTAGTTGGTATAATTGCAGCATGTGATGTATTTTTACAAGATAAGGATGCGTTAATTAAAGAAGTCATGGAAAGAAAAGTTGCGACTACTACTTTAGATACTCCAATATCTTCTGTAGCGAATACTATGCTATCAGAAGGTTATGAGCTTATGCCTGTAATTGATTCTAAAAATACATTATTAGGAATAGTAACAAGAAAAATTGTTATAAATTCACTATTAACTAATAATAGATTCCAAGATGGAAATAATAATGATACATTCGATGAAATTATGCGTAAAGGAATAGTACCTAGAGCAGATGGGCTGCAGGTTAAAGTTATACCTCAAATGTTAGATCAATTTGGTACTTTTTCTAGTTCGGCACTATTGAGTATTATTGATGAATCTATTCATATTACAAGTTATAACTACAATAGAAGTGAGGTTCTAATGCAAAATGTATCTCTTTATTTCTTAAAATCAGTTCCTTTGGATAGAACAATAACTACAAAAGTAAATATCTTGGATATTGGTCGAAAAACTGCTAAATTTGATGTAGAAGTTTATGATAAGACGGAATTAGTGGCAAAAGCTATGGTAACATGTCAAGTATTCCAGAGAAATTAGAGAAAGAAGAAGTTAAATGGATATATACGAAAATTTATATGAGGAAATTTTTCAAAAAATAAAAGAAAATGATAAAATTATAATTCATAGACATGAAAGACCTGATCCAGATGCTTACGGATCTCAGGGCGCTATGTATCAACTTATCACAGAAAATTTCCCAGAAAAAACAGTAATAACAGTAGGTAAAGACTCACCATCCTTAGATTTTTTATTTAAAAATTCAGAAGTAACAGAAGAAGACTATAAGGATGCTCTTGTTATAGTAACTGATACAGCAAACTTCCCTAGAATAGATGGAAAACTATTTACTAAAAACAACTTTCTTATAAAAATAGATCATCATCCGCCTTTAGATAATTATGGAGGGATTAATTTAGTAAATACAGATGTTTCGTCTTGTAGCGAATTAATATATAATTTTTATGAGTATTTAAATAAAAATTATGATATTAAATTGAATGATGAAGCTGCTAAATTATTATACCTAGGTATAGTAGGAGATACGGGAAGATTTTTATTCCCGAATACTTCTAACGACACACTAAGAGTTGCTTCAGAATTAATTAAATATGATTTTAATATGAGTAAACTGTTAGATAAGATGGAGATTATTAGTGAAAACATTATGCGTTTTAGAGCGTTTATTTTTGAAAATTATGACGTCTATCAAGATGGAGTTGCATATCTTAAAATTACTAAAGAAGATATGGATAAATATGGAGTAGATCCTGGCGAAGTTTCAACAGGGGTCAACTTACTTAGAAGTCTAAAAGATTTATATGCATGGTGTTTTGCTATTGATGAAGGTAACAAGGTTCGTGTGCGTATACGTTCTAAAGGTCCTGTAATTAATACTCTTGCGGAAAAATATGCAGGTGGGGGTCATCCTTTAGCGAGCGGAGCAACGGTGAAAAACTGGGAAGAATTAGATGATTTATTAGATGATATGGCTCGAGTAGTGGCAGAATATCTTAGAGAAAATAATATCAAAATAGAAAATTAATATTATATTTTCAGAATTTTTTCTAAAATATTGTTAATAATTTTCCTTGACAAGTCTAACGCTATAGTGATATACTTATTAGAAATTAATAAAAACCAATACTCGTATAAGTAATAGGCGGAATATTTAAAGAGAGTACCGTGGCTGAGAAGGTATATTAGGAAGTTTATGAAGATGGTTCGAGTGGTTAATAAGGTAAACATAAATTGTAAACTTTGTTCGGTGATCCACGTTATAGGATAGACTATGTTAGTAGTTGTAATAAGTAAAATGTAAGGTGGTACCGCGTAAAACGCCCTTATTCTGAAATTCAGAGTAAGGGTGTTTTTTTATTTTCAAAAAGAGAAAGGAGATAGACATGATTGAATTAAAAAAAGTTAATAAGATATATAATAATAAAGTTCATGCTCTAAAAGATATTAATTTAAAGGTTGAAAAAGGTGACATTTATGGAATAATCGGTTATTCTGGAGCTGGTAAAAGTACGTTAGTAAGGCTGTTAAACGGACTTGAAGTAGCAACAGATGGAGAGGTAATCATCGATGGTGATGATTTCAATAAAATAACTGAAGAACAACGTCGTTTAAAACGTCAAAGAATAGGGATGATTTTCCAACACTTTAACTTACTGTGGAGTAGAACAGTTGCAGAGAACATTGCATTCCCATTAGAAATTCTAGGAAAGTCAAAAGCTGAAATTAAAGAAAGAGTAGAAGAATTAGCTAAATTAGTAGGTTTAGAAGACAGATTAAATGCTTATCCATCTCAACTTTCTGGTGGTCAAAAGCAAAGGGTAGGTATTGCTCGTGCGTTAGCTGGGAATCCTTCAATCTTACTTTGTGATGAGGCTACGAGTGCTCTTGACCCAGAGACAACTGCGGAAGTTTTAAACTTAATAAAAGAAATTCACAGAAAAACTAATATCACAGTTGTTCTTATCACTCACGAAATGAATGTTATTAAGACGATTTGTACAAAAGTTGCTGTTATAGATGGTGGAACAATTGCAGAAGATGGATTAGTTTCAGAAGTATTCTATCACCCAACTCAAGAAGTTACTAAGAAATTCTTGGCTCAAACTTCATTTGCTTCAGAGTTTGAAGAGAGAGAGAATATTGAGGAGTGGAAAAAAATATTCACTGAAGGAGTTATTATTAAATTTACATTTGATAATAATACATCGAAAAAACCGATTCTTAGCACTTTAGTACGAGAAATAGATTTTGACTTTACAATAATTAATGGACATATCGATAAAACTGCAGATGCCAATATTGGTACACTATTTGTTCAGTTAATTGGAACTAAAGAAAATACAGATAAAGCAATATCTAGATTAAATGAACTAGGTATTTTAACGGAGGTGTTATAATGTTTGATTTTTCAAGAGTTAATTGGGATAAAGTACAAGATAAAACAATAGAAACACTTATTATGACTTTTGAGTCACTTATTGCAGTGTTTTTAATTGGTTTGTTTTTAGGGTTATTATTATACTTAACATCTAATAGTAAGAGTGCGTTTGGACGTGGATTTTACACTGTTGTTACGGCGATAGTTAATATTTTCCGTGCGATTCCATTTATTATCTTAATTGTATTATTAATTCCGTTTACTAAGTTTTTAATTGGTACAATTATTGGTGTTCAAGCTGCTATCCCTGCACTTATTATTTCAGCAGCGCCATTCTACGCTCGTTTAGTAGAAATTGGTCTTCGTGAAGTAGATAAAGGTGTAATTGAGGCAGCTCGTGCAATGGGAGCTAAAAATTCGACTATTATCTTAAAAGTTTTAATTCCAGAAAGTTTACCAGCGATAATTTCAGGATTAACTGTTACTGCAATTGCTTTAGTTGGGTCAACAGCTATGGCGGGTGTTATCGGAGCTGGGGGATTAGGTAACTTAGCATACTTAGACGGATTCCAACGTAACAACAGTACTTTAACATTTGTTGCAACAGTATTAATCTTAATTATCGTATTCGCTGTGCAGATTCTTGGTGATACAATTGTTAAGAAAGTAGATAAAAGATAAATATGAAGAAGGGGCTGACCCAAAAGTCCTAAATTTTAACAAAGTGTATATGATAATTCATAGACGCAGTGGTTTATTGACATCTAAATTCGCTTTATAAAAGCTTTTTAGATATCTAATAAACTGTGCGGGGGTGACTCTAAAAAATCGATTTCTCCGAAATCACGATTTTTGAGTCACTCCCTTTTTTGTTTATAAATAAAAAAACATGATTATAAACAAATAATGGACGATTTTATAAATTATTATGTCTGGAAATTATAAAATATTAATGTTTTACGAATAATTGACACCAAAATAGGTTAAAAAAACTTGAAAATGTGGTAAAATAATAAAGACTGTTTAAATCAAGAAATTTATAAAATAAAAAGATAAGGAGTTAAATTTATGGTTATTCAATGGTTTCCAGGTCATATGGCCAAGGCGACAAGAGAAGTAAAAGAAAAGCTAAAACTGGTAGATATAGTTTTCGAATTAGTAGATGCACGTTGCCCACTTTCTTCACATAATATGTACCTAGATGAAGTTGTTAAAGATAAGAAGAAAATAATTATATTTAATAAAATTGATCTATGTGATAGAGCTGAGACAGCAAAGTGGAAAAGTTATTTTGAAAATAAAGGATATACAGTAGTTTATACTGATGCAAAAAATAGTAATAATTTGAATAAAGTAATAGATAAGGCGAAAGAAGAACTTGCAGAAAAAATTGCACGTCAAGTAGCTAAAGGAATTAAACCAAGAGCAATTAGATCTATGGTAATAGGTGTTCCGAACGTTGGAAAATCTACATTTATTAATAAACTTATTAAGAAAAATGTCGCTAATACAGCTAATAAACCAGGTGTTACTAAGAAACAACAATGGTTGAAATTAAATAAAGACATAGAATTATTAGATACACCGGGAATTCTTATGCCCAAGTTCGATAATCAAGAGATTGGTAAGAAATTAAGTCTAATTGGATCAATAAAGGATGATATTACGCCACTAGATGATGTAAGTTTATATTTAATAGAACTTTTAAAACAAAGTTATTTAGAGAATTTAAATAATCTTTATAAAATAAATGTTACAAGTGAAGATGAAAATGTGTTTATTATGGAAAAAGTAGCTGAAAAGAGATTTAAAAAAATCGGCGGAGATTATGATTATGATTCAACTATTAAGCTATTAATTCAAGATTTTAGAACACAAAAATTTGGGCTTATTACATTAGATAATTATAGTGGTTTATTAGAAAATGAGGAACAAAATGAAAATTAGTGAGGTAAAAGAACTCTTAAATCAAGAAATTATTTCCGAGGAAATATTAAGTGAGCTAAAAAAAGATGAAAGATTGGGAGTTCAGAAACTACTACTAAGTTATGCTAAGAAGCAAGAGAAAAAACTTTTTTATAAAAAAGAGT
>NZ_CAUQNQ010000033.1:0-15299 GCF_963519265.1 uncultured Gemella sp.
GGATTGAATCCTTGTGCTTGTCCTTGATACCCTTGTTGCGGGCGTCCTTGTTGTGCGTTTGGATTGAATCCTTGTGGTGCTTGTCCTTGATACCCTTGTTGCGGGCGTCCTTGTTGCGCGTTTGGATTGAATCCTTGCGGTTGTCCTTGATACCCTTGTTGTGGGCGCCCTTGCGGTGCATTCGGGTTGAATCCTTGCGAGTGCCCTTGCGGTGCATTCGGGTTGAATCCTTGCCCTTGATACCCTTGTTGTGCATTTGGATTAAACCCTTGTTGTCCTGGGAATCCTTGACTCATACCATTATTGAAGTATGGCTGATTCGGAATTAGATTACCAAATTGATCATATTGAACTGGTTGTCCAAATGGATTTGCAAATTGGCTATAGTATTGTTGTGCTTGCGGTGTTTGTCTTAAGAAGAATCTGGCAAGCTCACTATTCGAATTAGTTTCTACCGCGTTTGATGGTAGTGACATTAACACAAAGAAGAATACAATAGTATAAACCGGAGTTAATAAATACACTGAGAAATAACTTAAAATATAATATAAAGCTATTAAAATAACAATCCCCCATGTTGCAAAACCTACATCACGTAGTCTTCTTGTGAAACTTGCAGTTATAGGTAAAATTAAAATAAGTCCAACTATAATAATAAATACTCCAAATGCTAATCCTGTTTGAAGAGTAGAAACTCCATCATTGAATGCTCCTCCACCTAGTAGGTAATCTGCACTTCTCGTTGATTTTCTACCAATACTTGTAAATGAAGAGAACATACCTTGGAATACTATAACTGTTAATAAGATAAGTCCTCCTAAAATACTCCCTACAGGAAACCAGTGTCCAGATACAGATGTATAACCTGTGAAGTCCACGAACCCTTTAAAGAAGTCTTTAAAAGAAGAACCATAAGTAACATGTTTGCGTCTTTGGTCTATCATAAAACCCTCCTGTTGTAATAAAGTTAAATTATATAATTATAATATAATAAAGATTAGCTATAGTCAATTAAAATTTCATTAATACCTCTACTTTTGCACTTTTTAAAAATTCAAATAAAAGTTAATTCTACACTATATTTAATATTGTACTTCCTTTTTAGCTACAATTCCTTTAAACAAAATAAACCTTAGATTTTTTATTACCTAAGGTTTATTTTACATTCTATATTTCTGTTTTTTTCAACACTTCTCGCGCTTCTTTTATTATATCTTCTATTATGTTTTTCACAGGACGAATTTCAGTCACCAACCCCGCTATTTGCCCTGCCATAACCGATCCGTTTTCTACATCACCATCATAAACAGCACGTCTTAATGAACCAAGCGTTAGCTCTTCTAATTCCATAAGAGTTGAAGATTGTTCTTCTAGTTCGTGATATCTTTTTGTAAGTTCATTTTTAATACCACGAACAGGGGCTCCAAATTTTTCTCCAGTTAAGGTAGTCGATGTATCGACCGCTTCTAAGATCATATTTTTATATGCATCTGTCACCGGACATTCTTCTGAAGCTAAGAATACCGTCCCCATCTGAACTCCACTCGCTCCTAAGCAATATGCCGCAGCCATTCCACGTCCATCAGCTATACCCCCAGCCGCTATAACCGGAATATTCACCGCACTCGTTACCTGCGGTAATAATGCCATAGACGTACTAATTCCAACGTGTCCTCCTGCTTCCATACCTTCAACAACGACCGCATCACAGCCTAGTTCTTCCATTTTCACCGCAGCTTTCACAGAAGGAATAACCGGAATAACTTTTATCCCCGCTTCTTTTAAGCGCGGCATGAACTTTCTAGGTGTACCCGCTCCTGTTGTGACGATTTTGACATCTTCTTCAATAACAACATCGATTATTTCATCGATATTCGGCATCATCAGCATTAGATTAACCGCAAAAGGTTTATCTGTAAGTTCTTTACACTGTTGAATCTCTTTACGTAGTTCTTCAGGGCTCACTCCCCCTGATGCCAGTATTCCTAACGCACCAGCATTAGATACTGCTGAAATAAGTTCATGTCTTGCTATTTGAGCCATCGCTCCTTGAAAAATTGGATACTTTATCCCTAAAAGATTGGTAATTGTCATAAACATTCTCCTCTATCGATTTTATATTTTAAATTTCTTAAAAGGGGTTAACCCAAGAGTCCTGAAATTTAACACAGTTCATATGAAAACTCATAGATGCAGTGGTTTATTGATATCTAAATTCGCTTTATAAAAGCTTTTTAGATATCTAATAAACCGTGCAGGGGTGACTCGACAAAATCGATTTCTCTGAAATCACGATTTTTGAGTACTCCCAATAAAATTTCTACTTGAAAATTTATCTTGCTTGTTCCTATCGAAATTTCACTACAAAACAAATCTTGTCACCTGCTAGCTAATTAATCACAAATAGTTTATTAAAAAACAAATCTAGCAACTACGTAGCAAACTATCATCAAGATTATCGATGATAAGAAGCACGCTATGAATACTCGCACACCACGTTCTTTAATAACTTTAAAGTTAACACTCATACCAAGAGCTGCCATCGCCATACCTAAGAAGATATACGCTGCATCAACGAAATAAGGCGCTAATGGTTTTAAGAAAGTAACATAACTTCCTAAAATACTCATAAAGATAAACCCTAAAATAAAGTACGGCATCGGAACTTTACCTTTCGTTTCATCTTGAGTTTTTTTATTAACTACAATCAGCACACCTGCCACAACAATAAGCATAAGAACACGTGACAACTTAGTAAGAATCGCAGCATCAAGAGCTACTTGACCACCTGCTCCTCCTGCCGCAACTGCGTGAGCTATTTCGTGAAGACTTCCTCCTGTAAACACTCCGTAGTTGTATACATCAAGCCCTAAATAAGGTTGCAAGGTTACTTCTATCAAGGTAAACACTGTACCTAAAATTGCAACTACTGCAACAGCAAGGACACTGTTATCGGTTTTCGCACGAAGTTGACCACTTACTCCCATAACTGCCGCAGCTCCACAGATACCACAACCACATGAAGAAAGTAAGGCAAGTTCGTGATCTACTTTAAACGCGCGACACATAAAGTAAGTTAAAGTAATCATAAATAGTACAATAAAGAAGGCAACGACTAATGTCTTCTTCCCTTCGGCTAAAAGTCTATCTAACGCTAACTTAAATCCTAATAAAATTATCCCAAGGCGCAAGAACTTATTACTTATAAACGGAATATCCGCCTTAACCTGTTCTTTTAATCCTTTTGACGTTTGTAACACCATACCGATAACAAGCGCAATAACCAAGTGCCCAAAAAGTTTTAACGCTGGTACTTGCGCAAGATATTTCGCAGCTAACGAAATAACTAACATTATACCTAATGTATAATAAAAATTAACACTCTTAAATCTTTCCATAAAAGATTTCCCCTTTTATAATATTTGTAAAAAGTACATATAGCTTAATTATACTACTTCCCGTACTTCTCTTCAAGGAATCATAAAAATTAATAACGCCTATCAATAGTTTTTCGAATATAAATTTATAAAATTCTCTAACAACAAAGAAAGGGAGTGACTCAAAAATCGAGATTTCGAAGAAATCGATTTTGTCGAGTCACCCCCGCACAGTTTATTAGATATCTAAAAAGCTTTTATAAAGCGTATTTAGATATCAATAAACCACTGCGTCTATGAATTCTCATATACACTTTGTTAAAATTTAGGACTTTTAGGTCTTTCCCTTTTATAATCCTATTATCCTAATAGTATAAACAAGTAGTGTGCTATAATCCCCGCCGCAATTCCCCCTATAGTATGAGAAAGAATTGCTTTTGAAGATAATTTTCTAACTCCAAGTGCATCCATCATACCGATGTGTGTACTTAAGTATCCACTCCAACACATTCCCATCGCTGTAAATACTGCGATATCATTTGGTCCAATAAGACCACTTCTTAAAAATTCTGGAACTAAAGAAATCGCTCCTCCTACAGCTCCTAACGCTGTGATTGGGAAGGCAATTGCTTCTGCTGAATGGAATCCAAATAATGGTTCGAGAATAAATTTCAGTTTCTCCCCTAACCATGGTAGAAATCCTACTCCCTCATAAGCAGCTCCAGTATATCCTCCAGCAGGCATTTTGAATGTTAACATCATTACAAAAGTACAAACTATAAGTACCCCTGGAATAATCGCCATACCCATTTCTACACCTACTTTTCCACCTTCTAAAATAGTATCAAGCGTACGTTGGAATAAATTTCCATCACGTACTATTCTAACTTTTTCTAGTGATTGACCCTCTACTTCAGCATCTACAACTGGATCTTCTGCTTCATCTCCGTAGTATTTTTTAGTTTGTCTTAACATTAAACGCACACTTATTATACTTCCTATAATAGCCCCGACATTCCCGATAATAGCTGCTTTAACAAATCCTTCTCCTTGACCCATCATAAACATTGTTACGATAAGCCCCATACCAAATGCTGTCCCTAAGTTACATAACGCTGGAACTTGATATTTTTTGAAGAAAGCTATAAAACGTTTATCTTTTGAGAATGGAATAATCGCTGGATTATCTGATAAATACGTCGCTACTGCTCCTGTTACACTCGCTCCAGGCATTCCCCAAAGTGGTTTCATAAGCGGTGCAAATATTTTATTAATTAACGCTATCGCTCCAAACTCTGATAATAGAGCACTCATAGCTCCGGCAATAACAGCCATCGCCATAATGAAAAATACTGTGTTCAGTAATAAATCATGAGCTGTTGCCATCATCGTTTTAAACATAAGCGGTGTTCCCATTTTTCTCGCCATCAATCCAAATATCGAGAAGAATATCGCTAGAAAGACAAATGTTTCTAAACTTACAGCCTTCTTAACAACTACATTCTTCTTATTTTTCTTCGTTGTTTCTTCGCCCATAAAAATCTTCCTTTCATAATTTTTTGTTCTAATATTTTATTTTCAGCTTCAATCTCCTTAAACTGTAATAATACAATTTAATTTATATATTATACCATAAAAACTCAACTGTCACAACTATTTCAATAATTAGGCAATTAATTAAACTACTAACTTTATAGGATTGCCTGTCTACCATTTAAACTCCACTTAAGTAATCCTCAACTCGTCACTTCTCCTTTCTCTATGTTCTATTCCCTTAGATTTCGGGTTCCTGACGTTTTTTACCTCATTTTTCTCTATATCACAATTCATTTAAAAAGAATATTCTTACAAAAATTAATTTTTTATAATTTTTACAATTCATCTCTATCTTTTTATTAAAAATCTCATTTCTATTTAAATCGATTATAGTTTTTATAATTTTTATATATTTAACTTTTCAATTTATCGGAAAATTTTTATTATTTACCATGCTCTCAAATAAAAAATTATTAAACTTTAAACGCTTTACATAATATCTATTAATTGCAATACCATACCTTTTTTGATAGAATATAATAGCAACAAAAATACATAATAAGGAGATAGAAAATTTTCATGCGAACGCAAAATAAAAATAATAAAATTTTAAAGTTTTCAATTAGAAAATTATCTTTTGGTGCGGCACCTGTTGTTATCGGTGCTTTATTCTTCGGAAGCCACGTACCAAGTGAGGCGCTTGCCAACGAAAATAACTCAAGCGTTAAATATACTTATCTAGCTGAAAACGAACTTACAGAATCGGAAAAAGCTTTAATTAAACGAAGTATTCCTAATGATGCGAAAAACAACGAAACATACTACATGGTTTATAAAAAAGAAGCTAAACCTACGACAGAATTAAAAGAATTACCTAATACTGGGCAAAGTTCACTACCAGTAGCTGGTCTTGGAATCGGTACTGCAGTATTGGTAGTTCTTTTGATGTCTAAAAAACACAGAAACAAAGTTCTTAGCGTTGTATTGATTGGAGCTATGGGGCAAAGTATCGTTATGCCTTACCAATCATTTGCATTCGAAAACAAAGAGTTAGTACGTTACAACACACAAACAACAGTTGCTAATTCTAGTGAACTTGCGAATGGTGTAATCAATATTGATGGTTACCGTTATGTTGGGTATTTCACACTTAGTGATTTAGGTGTATCATCTCAAGAAGAACAAAAAGTTCTTCCAAAACCAACAGAACCAAAAGTTGAGCCGACACAACCCCAACCAGAACCAACTCCAACACCTAAAGTTGAGTACAAAACAACACCTGAGGAAGGTATTAAAACAGTAATCGAAAACAAACCTGAACTTAAATCTACTACTGAATCTGTTGCTTTCCAAACTGTTAAACAACCTGATGCTACTTTACCTAAAGGGCAAACTAAAATTGTTCAAAAAGGAGTTGACGGTGAACAAATCGTATTTAGCGAAGTAACTACTATTGATGGTAAAGAATCTAGCAAAGTTATTAAAACTTCAGTCACTAAAGAACCTGTAAATAACATTATTGCTGTAGGAACTAAGGAAGCAACTACTCCAACTCCAAAACCTGAAGAAGTTAAGCCTACTCCTCAACCGAAAACTCCAAAACCTGAGGAAACTAAGCCTACTCCTCAACCGAAAACTCCAAAACCTGAGGGAACTAAGCCTTCTCAACCAGCAGAAACTAAACTAGAAGAGAAAGTAGACAAAACAGCACTAAAAGCCCAAATCGATAGAGCTCTTGCACTTGTTCCTGCTGATTATTCATCTGCAAGCTACAACGCTCTTAAACCAATTTTAGCCGCTGCTCAAAGCGTCTACGCTTCAGATTCTGTAAAACAACCTGAAGTAGATAGCGAGACAGCTAAACTTAAAGCTGCTATCGATGCACTAAGTGTTGATAAAACAGACTTAAATAAAACTATCGCAGATGCGAAATCAAAAACTAAAGAACACTACAGTGATACATCTTGGGCAAACCTTCAAAATGTATTAACCGAAGCCGAAAAAGTTACAAACAACCCAGCAGCAAAACAAAGCGAAGTAGATCACATTAACGAAAAACTTAAAGCCGCTATTGCTGGATTAAATACAGATAAGACTGAACTTGAAAAACAACTTGCTGATGCTAAATCTAAAACTGCTTCAGATTTCAGTCCTGAAACTTGGGCTGCATTAGAAGAAGCTAAAAAAGCTGCTCAAGCTGTAGAAGATAACGCAACTGCTACTCAAGCTCAAATCGATGAAGCTGCTAAAAAACTTAAAGCCGCTATCGATGCTCTTAATGTTGATAAAACAAAATTACAAAAACAAATAACAATCGCAGAAACTAAACAAGAAGCTGACTATAGCCCTAAAACTTGGAATGAATTCAAAAATGCTGAAATCAAAGCAAAAGAAATCAACAACCAAACTACTCCACTTCCTAAACAAAGTGAAATAGATGCGGCTACTAAAGCTCTTCAAGATGCTATTAAAGCTCTTGCTGTAGATAAAACTGCATTACAAACGGCTATTAACACAGCTAACAGCAAACGTAAAGAAGAATACACTACTCAAACATGGAAAGCTTTAGAAGAAGCCCTTACAGCAGCAAACACTGTAAATGAAGCTGATGCTACTACTCAAAGCAAAGTAAACGCAGCTACTGAAAAACTAAAAGAAGCTATCAAAAACTTAGCTCCATTAGCTGAAAAACCGATACTGAAATTTGTTGATACTGACAAGAAAGTATTAGACCACGAAGTGATTGCTAAGTATTCTCTAGAAAATCCTACTAAAGCTAAAATCAAATCAATCACGGCTACCTTGAAAAAAGATGGACAAATTGTTAAGACTGTAAATCTGACAGAAAATAATCTAGATGCTTTATTAGACAATGTAGAATACTTCAAAGGTTACACTCTATCTACTACAATGGTTTACGATAAAGGTAATGGTGAAGAAACTGAAACATTAGCAGATCAACCAATTCAATTAGATCTTAAAAAAGTTGAAATCAAAAACATCAAAGAAACAAGCTTAATGAGCGTTGATGATGCAGGTGTCGAAACTGACATCAGTTTACTTTCAGAAAAACCAACGAACGTTGCCCCACTTTACCTACGAGTTACAACTCACGATAACAAAGTGACAAGACTTGCTGTTGATAAAGTTGAAGAAGTAGTTAAAGATGGAAAAACTTTATACAAAGTTACTGCTACAGCTCCTGATTTAGTTCAACACACAGACGCTTCTAAATTATCAAACGAATATGTTCATTACTTCGAAAAACAAAAAGTAAAAGAAGGTAATGTTTACTACAACTTCAACGAACTTGTAAAAGACATGCAAGCTAATCCTACTGGAGAGTTCAAACTTGGTGCAGATCTTAATGCAGCGAATGTAAAACCTAACGGAAAATCTTATGTTACTAATACATTTAAAGGCAAATTACTAAGTAATGATGGCGGCAGATTTACTATCCACAACTTAGCACGTCCTCTATTTGGTAGAGTCGAAAATGCCCATGTTCATGATATTAACTTAGGTAATGTAGATATTAATTTACCTGGAGAAAATAAAGTTGCACCTCTTGGTGAAATGTTCAAAAACTCAAATATCGAAAATATTAAGGTAACAGGTAATGTTGTAGGTAACAACGATGTTACCGGTATGGTTAACAAACTTGATGAATCAAATATGCGTAACGTTGCATTTATCGGTAAGATTAACAGTCTTGGAGATAAATCTTGGTGGTCTGGAGGACTTGTAAGTGAAAGCTGGAGAAGTAATACAGACAGCGTTTATTTCGATGGTGATATTGTAGGTAACAACTCTAAATTTGGTGGACTTGTCGCTAAAGTTAACCACGGTGGGAACCCTAACGATTTCAAACAACGTGGTAGATTAACAAATTCATTTGTTAAAGGTACTATGACACTTAAAAACCACGGTCAAAGTGGTGGTCTAATCCACGAAAACTATGACTGGGGATGGGTTGAAAACAACGTTAGTATGATGAAAGTTACAAATGGAGAAATCATGTATGGAGCAAGTTCAGTTGACACTGGAGATTCATACTTCGGATTTGATAACTTCAAGAATAACTTCTATATAACTGATGTAGCTACAGGATTATCTTCATACAAAAAATCTAAACAAATTAAAGGTATTACAGAAGCTCAAGCCTTAGAAAAATTTGCTAAAATGGGAATCACTGCTCATGAGTATAAAATTAACGAACCAGTAGTTAATACACTTAACAACATCAAACCAAAAGCTGATACTTATAAAGATACTCAAGATTATAAAGCAGACCACGAACTTGCTTACCGTAACATCGAAAAACTTCAACCGTTCTATAATAAAGAGTGGATCGTTAACCAAGGTAACAAGATTCCTGCAAACTCTAAATTATTAACTACAGAAGTTTTATCTGTTGCTGCGATGAAAGATAATGAGTTCGTAACTGAACTTGGTGATGCCAACCGCATTATCGTTCATTACGCTGATAAGACAAAAGAAATCTTTAACATCTCACCTAAAGAATCTCAAGTGAAACAAGTTAAAGAATATAGCATCGCTGAACTTGGAGAAATAGTTTACACTCCTAACATCGTTGATAAAGAGCGTAGCGATTTAATCAGCGCTATCGAAAGTAAATTAAGTCCAGTTGAATTACAATCTGATCCTGTTTATCAACTCTTAGGAAGAACAGGTGGTAACAAGGTAAATGCAATTAAGGACCTTTACCTAGAAGAAAGCTTCAAGTATGTTAAAGATAACCTTAATAAATTCGTTACTAAGTTAGTTCAAAATGAAGATCACCAACTTAACACTGATGAAGCTGCTAAACGTGCATTAATTAAGAAAATTGATGACAATAAAGCTGCAGTCCTTCTTGGATTAGCTTATCTAAACCGTTACTACGGCGTTAAATTCGATGACTTTAATATTAAAGAATTAATGTTATTCAAACCGGACTTCTATGGTAAGAATGTTAATGTGTTAGACTTCTTAATTAAGATTGGTTCTAAAGAAAGTAATATTAAAGGTGATAGAACTTTAGAGGCTTATCGCGAAACTATCGGTGGAGTTATCGGTATAGGCGAGTTAAACAGTTTCTTAGACTATAATATGCGTCTATTCACAAGTGACACAGATTTAAACGATTGGTTCATAAAAGCAACTAAAGATAATGTATATATTGTTGAACCAAAAACAACAACACCTGAGTTTGCTGATAAGAAACACAGAGCATACGAAGGATTAAACAACGACGTGCATGGTAAGATGATTTTACCACTTCTTAACTTGAAAGATGCACATATGTTCTTAATCTCAACATATAACACTATGGCTTACAGTTCATTTGAGAAATATGGTAAGAACACAGCAGCAGAGCGTGAAGCATTCAAACCTGAAATTGATAAAGTAGCAAAAGCTCAACAAAATTATCTAGACTTCTGGTCTCGTTTATCATTAGATAAAGTTCGCAACCAACTGCTTAAGAGCAACAACATGGTACCAACACCAGTACTAGATAACCAAAACTATCCAGAAGGTACTGATAAATACGGTCACACTAACAGCGGTAAAGACATTGCTCCAGTTCGCGAACTATACGGACCAACAGGTCGTTATCATGCAACTGACTGGCGTATGGGAGCAGTAGCTCGTATTTACGGTAACCCTTATAAAGATGATTCAGTATTCTTCATGGTTACTAGTATGATTAGTGACTTCGGTATCTCTGCATTTACTCACGAAACAACTCACGTAAATGACCGTATGGTTTACTTAGGTGGTTCAAGACACCGTGAAGGTACTGACTTAGAGGCATTCGCTCAAGGTATGTTACAATCACCTGCTGAAACAAGTCCAAACGGTGACTTTAAAGCACTTGGATTAAACATGGCATACGAACGTCCAAACAACGGAAATCAATGGTATAACACTAATCCAAACGACCTTACATCTCGTGCTGAAATCGATAATTACATGAAAGGTTTCAACGACACATTAATGCTTCTTGATTACCTTGAAGGTGAAGCCGTTCTTGACAAACACGATAAAGCACTAAATAACGCTTGGTTCAAGAAAGTTGCTAAAAAACTACGTAACGCTAATACGAAGAACCAATACGATGAAGTTAGAGACCTTAACGAAGAAGAAAAAGGATATGAGTTAAACTCTGTTAACGACTTAGTAGACAAAAACTTCATGACTAAACACGGTCCAGGTAATGCTATCTATGATCCAACTGGATTTGGAACTGCCTACGTGACTGTACCTATTACTGCTGGTATCTACGGAGGTAACACAAGTGAAGGTGCTCCAGGATCTATGTCATTCAAACATAACACATTCAGAATGTGGGGTTACTATGGATATGAAAAAGGATTCTTAAACTACGCTTCGAATATGTTAAAAGCTGAATCTAAAAAAGCCGGTAAAGATACTCTAGGGGATGACTTCATCATCAAGAAAGTTTCTGATAACAAATTCAGTACTTTAGAAGAATGGAAGAAAGCATACTTCAAAGAAGTTGTTGATAAAGCTAAAGCAGGATTTAACCCTGTTACAATCGACGGTACTACATACAGTAGCTACGAAGATTTAAAACAAGCATTCTCTGCTGCAGTTGATAAAGATAAAGCAACTCTTAAAAATGGATCAGTTAAATTTGACAATACTGTATCACTTAAAGAGAAATTATTCAAAAAACTTCTTCAACAAACAAACAGCTTTAAAACTTCTATCTTCAAATAATAATTTGAACAACAAAAACCTAGATTTAGAAATTTCTAAATCTAGGTTTTTTGATATTTCAGAGAGCGATTTTTATATTTCGAGGGGCGAGCCTTATATTTCAGAAAACGCTATTTGAATTTTTCGTAGTTTAAGATTACGTAAGCCTCATATCCTCTATCTTAAAAAAGGGAGCGATTCAAAAATCGCGATTTCTTAAGAAACAAGATTTTGTCGAGTCACCCCTGCACATTTTATTGAATATCTAACGAGCTTTTACAAAGCGAATTTAGATATCAATAAACCACTGCGTCTATATGTTCTCATATGAACTTTGTTGAATTTTAGGACTTTTGAGGCTCCCCCACTATCATTTTATATTATCTCTACTTCTTTTCTATATTGATCTTTAATATTCTCGTCAAGAACATCGTCACTGATGATTGCAGTTAAGTCTTTTAATTGGAAAAACGTATAAAAAGCATGTGTCGAAAACTTACTATGGTCTGCTAGAACATAGCGTTCCGTCGCATTATTAAGAATCGTTTCGTTACAACGCCCTTCTTCTTCATCAGAGATAGTAACTTTCTCTAAATCTATACCATTTACTCCCACAAATGCCTTGTTAACACTTATTTTACTAAGTGCATCTTGCGTGAAATATCCAATAAATCCTTTTGTTTTCTGGCGATATCTACCACCGATAAAAATAAGATCGCAAGAAGGATTATCTTTGAACTGTTCAAACACCGTCAATGAATTAGTTACTATATTAAGATTCTTATCTTGTAAAAATTCTGACAAGTAACTCGTAGTACTTCCCGGACCAATAAAAATAGTTTCATTATCTTTTATAAGATCCGCTACCTTTCTAGCTATTTGTTTTTTCTCTTCAACATTTACAGAAATCTTCTTATTATAATTATCTTCTTGATAAAAATTTTTCGGCTTTAATTTTGCTCCACCATGTATTCTCGTAAGGTGACCATAGTCTTCCAATTCTTGTAAGTCACGACGTATTGTCATCTCTGTTACTTTCATATCATGAGCAAGTTTACTCACACGTACTAAATGCTTTGTTTTTAATTCGTTTAAAATATAGCTGTGTCTATCTATTTTTAACATTTTTTCTCCACTCTCGACTAATAAATTTAACATTTATATTGTAACATTTTTTTGAAAAATATAAAACTGAAAACATAAAAAAACATTCAAACGAACATCGATTCTAACATGAAAAACAAGGTTGTATAATAATTTCGAATCTGATTTTTTCCATATCACGTACTTGACAAAGAACCAAAAAAACTAGTTATACCCTGGTTTATGTTAACCTTGAATAACTAGTTTTATTTATTATTTCTCTTTATCTTCTTTTACTTTTGCTACTTTTGGCTGTTCTGTAGCTGCAACTACTCGCATATTCAACAATCTATCATATAGCATTATTGAATCTTTACGTTTAAGCACATATGTTTCATACAGCCAGAATAGCGCTGAAACTGGTACCGCAGCCCAACCTACAGTAACTTTAATTAAGAATTCTCTGATTAAATATCTAGAAAATTCAATTTTCTTGTTGTCAGTTGGAACTAATCTTATTTTGAAAAGTTTTTTCCCAATTGTTTGACCTTGCCATTTGTGAGGTAGGTATCCGTATAAAAGAACCGCAAAAATAACTATTGAAATCGTCATATATAACGCGTTTCTTTCATTTTCTGCTCCACCTTGAGCTCGTAAATTCGCAGTAGTATACTGGAATACAAAAGCTATCGGCAAGTAAATAGCTAAGTCAATTAGATATGCAAAGAAACGTTTAACGATTGACGCTGTTTCTCCGTTTATATCTAATATTGGTTCTTCTATTGGACCTGAAATATCACTTAATGTTGGCTTTATATTTCTGTCATTATAGCTATATGAGCTATTTTTTTTAATCTTTTTTACCATGATTCACCTAAGCTTCTAAGTCAACGTTGTGGTACACTTGTTGAACGTCTTCACAGTCATCAAGCATTTCTAACATTCTTTCGAATTTAGCTTTATCTTCTTCGCTTAATGTTACTTCATTTTGAGGAATCATTGAAATTTCTGCAACCTCAAACTCTTCGATTCCTGCAGCTTTTAACGCTTCTTGGATTTCGTGGAAGTTTTCTGGTTCACCGTATACTAATGTTAATTCATCTTCTTCGATAATATCACGAGCATCGATATCAGCTTCCATAAGGATTTCTAACAATTCATCAGCGCTTTTACCTTCAACACCGATTACCGCAGTGTTGTCGAACATGTAGTTAACAGAACCAGTAACACCTAAGTTACCTCCGTTTTTACCTAATGCTGTACGTACTTCAGCAGCTGTACGGTTTACGTTGTTTGTAAGAGTATCGATGATAACCATTGTTCCACTTACACCGAAACCTTCGTAACGTAATTCATCGTAGTTCTCTTCACTTCCACCTTTTGCTTTTTCAATAGCACGGTCAATAATATTTTTAGGAACACGGTAAGTTTTCGCTCTTTCTAAAACTACTTTTAGATTTCTGTTACTTTCTGGATCTGGTTCTCCAGTTTTCGCTGCTTGGTAGATTTCACGTCCAAATTTAGCATAAATCTTACTAGTGTTAGCGTCTTTTGCCGCTTTTTTTTCTTTAATATTATTCCATTTACGACCCATAGTCTTTTAATCTCTCTTTCTTTTGTAAATATTTTCCATTTTTGTAAAACTCCCTCGCTATTTATAGCCTAAAAGTTATTACATACCTCTCTATATTACTATATTTAAGCTATTTTTTCAAGCATTGTCTAGGTTTTTTAGCTAATTAACAATCATGTATTTTTATTTATTATCTTAATACTATTCAATATAAATAACTATAAAATTATAACTTTGCCTTAATATATCTATCATAAAAAGAATGGCTAATATATAACCATTCTTTTTAAATATCCTCACTCTAGTTTTGTTTTTTACGTCTAGCTACCTCTGCAGCTACTAACGATATTAATCCTAAAGCTCCAAACCCAGTAGTTTTTTCCCCTGTATTAGCCAATTTTTTTGATTTTTGTACTTCTGATACATCTTTTATTTTAAGTTTTATTTCAGAGTCCCCTTTTGGCTTCGATTCCGGTTTCGGTTCTGGTTTCGGCTCCGATTTCAGCTCTGGTTTTGGTTCCGGCTTCGGCTCTGGTTTTGGTTCTGGCTTCAGCTCTGGTTCATAGTATACATCAATCGTTTTGTTTTCTGTTGTTGATGTTACTTCTGCTCTTTCTATTGTTGCTACACTTGGAGCTTTGTAGTTTACTATTGCTTCTGGTGTTACTTCTGACCAGTTGCCTTTACTCCATTCTCCGTATGTAACATCACCTGTAACTTTGTTTGTTGTTTTTGTTCTTGTTAACTTCACTGTTTCAACTGTTGGAGCTTTCAAGACTTTGTTCGTACCTTTTTCTAGGTAGTTGATTGTTCTTGTTACTTCTTTTTCTTCCGTTCCAGTTTCTGTATCTGCTTCATAGTATACATCTACTTTTTCATTTTCTGTTGTTGATGTTACTTCTGTCGCTTCTACTCTTGCTATACTTGGCGCTTTGTAGTTTTCTATTGATTCTGGTGTTACTTCTGACCAGTTGCCTTTGCTCCACTCTCCATATGTAACTACT
>NZ_CAUQNQ010000034.1:0-15280 GCF_963519265.1 uncultured Gemella sp.
TAAAAGCTTTTTAGATATCTAATAAACTGTGCGAGGGTGACTCGACAAAATCGATTTCTTTGAAATCACGATTTTTGAGTCACTCCCTAATAAAGTTCTATAGTCTTTTTTACTGAGAACAGTTGGGGGTTAAAATGATAATTTTAAGAATATTGTATCTTCTTATGTTTTAAGTATTAATCTCATAAATTTAGTGATATAATATTAGTAGTAGGGGGGAGAAATATGAATATTAAGAAGGAAGATGTCATATTATTTTTTAGACAAAATGTTAAATCTATAGTTTTGGCGTTTCTTTGTAGTTTTGTTGTAATAATTGGTGGTTTGTTTTATTTTAATCAAAGTAAGACAGAAGATTATAGTGATGTTAGTTTTTCTAATACCAGTAGTGAGTCGATAAATAAGGATGAAAAAACTGAAGAAAAACACGATGAAAAGATTTTTGTTGATGTCAAAGGTTCGGTAAAACATCCTGGTGTTTTCGAGACTACAAAAGATAAAAGGGTGAAAGATTTAATAGAAGAAGCTGGTGGACTTTTGGATGATGCTGATACTTCTACTTTGAACTTGAGTCAAAAGGTAAAAGATCAGATGGTTATTTATGTCCTTAAACATGGTGAAAAACCGAAACAAATGACTGATGGTGGCAGCACCGGTTCATCTAGTGGGGATGTGATTAATATAAATACAGCAAGTAAAGAACAACTTATGAAAATTTCAGGAGTTGGGAAAACAAAAGCTGAGGCAATAATTGCACATAGAGAAAAAAATGGGGATTTTAAAAAGAAAGAAGATATTACAAAAGTACGAGGCATAGGAAAATCTACTTTTGAGAAAATTAAAGATAAAATAGAGGTATAGTTATGCAGAGAATTAGTTGGGATGAGTACTTTATGGCTCAAAGCCACCTATTATCACTTAGATCGACTTGCAGTAGATTATCTGTTGGAGCGACGATAGTTAAAGACAAACGAATAGTTTCAGGTGGTTATAATGGTTCGATCAAAGGTGACGAACATTGTATAGATGTTGGTTGTAAAGTAGTAGAAGGTCATTGTGTAAGAACAATTCACGCTGAGATAAATGCTATTTTACAATGTTCTAAGTTCGGTGTTGGAACTGAAGGTGCAACTATTTATGTTACACATTTTCCATGTTTGAATTGTACAAAATCTATAATTCAAGCAGGGATAAAGGAAATTTGCTATGCAAATGATTATAGAAATAATGAATATGCTCGAGAGTTATTAGAAAAATCAGGTGTTGTCGTAAGAAAAGTAGATTACGATGTAAACAATGTAGTAGAAAGGTTACTAAATAAAAAGTAATGATTTATTTACAATTTTCTTTACTAGCATTAGGGGCGATATTATTAAACTTTAATGTAATAATATCTATGCTATGTATTGTTATTTTTCTACTGATAACTTGGAAAAATAAAAATCTTAATGCTAGGAAAACTATTATTTGTGTAATAGTCTTCTTAGTATTTTTTATTCGGGGAGCATATGAACAAAAGAATAACATTACTCATTTAGGTAATGTTGAAAATAGAAATTTAGAACTAGTAGTTTCTGATAGATTTGATGTTAATGGAGCCTATGTGTCTTCTATTGGTTACCTTTCGGATGAGAAGGTATTAGTAAGTTATATTGTAAAAAGTGAAGATGAAAAGAAATTTTTCAAAGAAAAATTTTGGGGTGGAAAACTATTAGTAAGTGCTAATATAGAAGATATTTCAGAAAAGACTAATTTTTATTCATTTGATTATAAAAAATATAATGAGAATAGGGGAATCTTTAAAAGGCTAACTATTAACGAAATTCATGATGTTAAAAATATAGATTCAATGTATTTTAAATTTTTAACACTTAGAAATAAATTAAGTTTACAAATTAATAGAGAACTTTCTTTTGATAAAAGTGGTTATTTTCAAGCTTTAATTTTTGGAGACAAAAGTTATTTGTTAAAAGATGATGTGAACTCTTTTAAAAATTTAGGAACAAGTCATTTATTAGCAATCTCAGGGTTACATATAGGTGTACTCATTTCTCTAATTTATTTTATTTTGTTGAAATTTAGGATAAGTGTTGATTATATAGAGAAAATTATCTTAATTATAATTCCATTGTATATGTTGCTTAGCGGAGCTAGTGCATCAGTTCTCAGGGCAGGTTTTATGATTGTATTTTACATACTGTTACGAAGGAAAAATATAGATAAACTTGGAAGTTTGTTGCTTACTTTTCTAATATTAATAATGTATAATCCATTTTATATTTTTAATATAGGTTTTCAATTATCATTTTTAATTACATTCTGTCTATTGATGTCTGGAACTTATATAAAAAATTCTAGAAACAAAGTTCATGGAGCGTTCAGAATTAGTGTTATTTCTACACTAGGTAGTATTCCTATTTTATTGTATAATTTTTATACTATAACTTATATTTCTGTATTTAGTAATATTATCTTAGTACCAATTTTTAGTATTGTGATTTTTCCATTAGTAATTTTTAGTTATCTTGTATTCCTAATAAATGCCCAGGTGTTTAATATTATTTGTAGACCAATATTAAATATTATTTTCAATATATTTGATAAAATTCAGGAGCTGTTTCTAATTGCTCAGCCCATTCGCATAGGTAAGTTAAATATATTTTTTATAATTGCTATATTTATTGTTGTTTTAACTATATTGATAAACTTGAATAAATTTAAATATATGAATGCTATTTATGGAATTCTGGGAATAATTTTAATTTGTATAGGAGCTACATATATATCTAAAACATATATTGAAGATATAAAAATAGGGAAAGAGAGTGTTTTATATATTAGAGAAAATAAGAATAATCTATTGATAAATACATCTAATAATATTCAAAATTTTTATACAGATTACAGAAAAAAAGACAAGGATTATGATATAATAAATCAGTACGATTTGCTTTTGGATTATGAAGGAAAAAATAAATTTGAGTATTTGCTTTTAACTTCTGAGAAAAAGAATAAAAGTGGTTATTCTATAGATCTTCTAGCAAGAGATGTAGTAGGAAAAGTTATTGTAATAGATAGTTTAGAAAATAAATTATCAGAAGTAAAAAATATGGCACAGTATAAAAAAATAGATTATATTGTCCTTAAAGAGAATACAGAGATGAAATTTGGAAAGAGTTCTATTTATTATTATAATAAAAAAGTTAGAGTAAAGAATAAGAATTCTGAATTTGAAGTTGAGGTAGATAATTAATGAAAAATGTCTATGTAATATATGGTGAAAATTTTGAAGCCATTAATGATTATGAAAAAAATATAGCAAAAAAGTATTTGAAAGAACTTGATGAGTTTAACTATATAAAAATAAATATGCATGAAAATACATTGGAGTCTTTAGTGTATGAATGTAGAAGTAGTGGTTTATTTGGGAATGAAAAAGTAGTAGTTGCAGAAAATTGTAATTTTCTACTTGCTAAACCTAAGAAGATTAAAGTAGAACACAATGTGGATACATTAATAAGTTATTTGGATAATATTAGTGAAGAAGTCGTATTGATTCTAAAGAGTTCAGAAAAGATTGACAGTAGAAAAAAACTTATAAAAAAAATTAAAGAAGTAGGAGAAGTTAAGGAGTTTTCTAATTTTAATGAAAAGGAAATAGCTAGCTATATAGTGAAAACTGTTGCTGATGCTAATTTGAAAATTTCAAAAGATGACGCAGAATTTCTTGTGAATTATACACGATTAGATTTTGCTAATATAAAAAAAGAATTAGAAAAACTACTTCTTTATTGTGATGAGAAGAAAGTAATTACTAGAGAAGACATCGAATTACTAGCGACAAGAAGTTTAGAATACGATGTGTTCAGTTTAACTAACGAATTATTCGGGAAAAATTATTTGAAATTAAGAGTAGTCTATAATTCGTTGGTATTAAAAAAAGAAGAACCAATCTTCTTGTTATCGTTAATAAGTGGTCAGTTAAGAATGTACTATAAGGTTAAAGTGCTTTTAAATGAACACTATTCACAAAAGGATATAGCTAAAGAATTAGGAGTACATCCATATAGAGTACAACTAGCGGCACAAGGTATTAGAAATTATAGTGTAGACAAAATTATGAAGACATTAATTTTAGCTGCTGATTATGATAAGTTATTGAAATCTTCGTATATGGATAAATATTTGATATTAGATTTGTTTATTAATAAATTAATCGAGGAGCTAAAATAGCATTTGTTTTTGTAATTCTATACTAATTATACTAAAATAAGAATAATTATGTTGCAGAGGAGATTTTGGTGGATAATAAAAAAAATATAATACATGTTGGAGCTTTGTTATTTATATTAAATGGTATTACCTATGTAGTAGGTGAATTTATTGCAGCTCTAGGAACTGGTTTTCCTTTGGGGAAAGTATATTCAAAGCACTTTATTAGTTCATTAGGAGTCTATCAGCATCTAGTAGTTGACGGGGTTCCAAATGGATTTTCAAGATTAGCTATTCTTATGAATATTGATTTTATAGCAACGGGAGTTGGTTTTTTCATTGCATATTACTTACTAGTATTTGAAAAACTAAAAATAAGAAGGTTTGGTTTTCTGTTTATAATAACTCCGTTAGTCTTTGCTATTGGAAGTGTCTTGGTGGGATTATATCAAGGTGGTGTTCCTAGTGAAGATGGACTCCATGGTTTAGGTGCGAGATTATCGTTTTTAGGTGGGAATTTTACCGCTTTATTAAGTGGAGTAGCATTATTTAAAGAAAATAAAAAATACGGTGTTGTTTCTATATTGTTAGGGATTATAGGTTTAGTTAGTGCAGGATTTATGAATAATGCAATTAATAATAGTCTTTCAGAAGTTGTAGCTATTTATGAAAGAATGACTGTTTATCCAATAACAATATGGCAATTAATAACGGGTATTGTGTTTTTAAAGAAGAGGTATTAAGTAAAAGATTATTTGAATCAGATTCAAATAATCTTTTTATTTCAAATAATTAGAAAGCCTTAATCAAAAAATATTCAGAAAAAAACAAAAAATTCAGATAAATCAGTTTATTATATGTAAACATAATGTTATAATAGTAATGTTGAAAAGAAATTAATAAAATGAGGTATTATTTAATGAAGAAAATTGAAACTAAATTAGCTCAATTAGGAAATAGAAAAGACAAAGCAACGGGTGCGATTGTAACACCGATATATTTATCTACAGCATATGCTCATCCTGGACTAGGTGAGAGTACAGGTTATGATTACACAAGAACGAAAAATCCTACTCGTACAATTTTAGAAGAGGGATTATGTGAACTTGAAGAAGGGTGTCGTGCGATAGCAACGAGTTCAGGTATGAGTGCAATCCAATTAGTCTTTGAATTATTTGAATTAAATAGTGAATTTCTTGTTTCTAGAGATTTATATGGTGGAAGTTTTAGATATTTTGATGAACTTGAACGTAAAGGTGCACAGAAATTCATCTATTTCACTGACGAGGAAGATCTTGAAGTAAAAATTACAGAAAATACTAAAGCTGTATTTATAGAAACACCAACTAATCCATTAATGCAAGAAGTTGACATAGAAAAAGTTGCGAAAATTTCTAAAGAAAAGAATGCATTATTGATTGTTGATAATACTTTATTAACGCCGTTAAGACAAAAGCCATTAACTATGGGTGCTGATATTGTTGTTCACTCAGCTACAAAATATTTAACAGGTCATAACGATATTTTAGCTGGAGCAGTAATTACAAATGATGAACAAATTGGAGAGAGATTAGCATGGATTTCTAATACTACAGGTGCGGTGTTGTCTGCGTTTGATAGTTGGTTATTCGTTAGAAGTTTAAAAACTTTACCATTAAGATTTAATCAGCAAGAAAAAAATGCAATGAAATTAGCAGAAGAGTTGGAAAAGAATCCAAATGTTAAAGAAGTTCTATATCCGAAAAAAGGAGCTATGTTAAGTTTTAAACTTCATGATGCTTCTAAAATTGATAAATTTTTACGTTCGTTAAAAGTAGCAACTTTCGCTGAAAGTTTAGGAGGAGTAGAAACATTAGTTACTTATCCTACAACACAAACACATTTCGATATTCCAGAAGAGTTACGTCTTTCTTATGGTCTTACACCAGATTTATTAAGGATATCTGTAGGTGTTGAAGATATTGAAGATTTACTAGAAGATTTTGCACAAGCTTTAGAAGTATAGAGGACAGAAACAATGAGTAGAGTAGAAGAATTTGTAAATAAGTATTACGTTGAAAGAAGAAATACAAATAGTTTAAAATGGGATGCTTTAGAGGAGAGATTTGGAGATAAAGATCTTCTTGCTATGTGGGTAGCTGATATGGAATTTAAAACACCAGATAGTATAAGAAAAGCATTAATTGAGCGTGTTAACCATGGGGTTTTCGGTTATACTAAGTTACCTGAAAGTTATTATGATCAATATAAAAAATGGCACAAACAAAAATATGATATCAATGTAGAAAAACAATGGATAAGATTTGCTCCTGGTATTGTTCAAGCAATTTTGTGGGTAATTCATGCATACACGAAAAAAGACGATTCAGTTATAATTATGCCACCTGTATATTATCCATTTGCTAATTCTATTAGAAATAGTGGTAGAAAACTAGTTGAATCGCCGTTACTTGAGGAAAATGGTGAGTTTATAATAGATTTTGCTACATTCGAAAAAGAGATTCGTGATAACAATGTAAGATTATATATTCACTGTTCACCTCATAATCCAGTAGGTAGAGTTTGGACATTAGAAGAACAAAAACGTGTTTTTGAAATTTGTGAAAAATATGATGTTCTAGTATTATCTGATGAAATTCATCAAGACTTCACATATGAGAATCATAAACAAATTTCAGCGTTAGCGTTAGAAGATGGAAAGTATAATCATCGGCTTATTGTAGCTAACTCAGGTTCAAAAACATTCAATCTTGCATCATTAGTTCATGCAACTATATTAATTCCTGATGATGCTGTAAGAAAAGTCTTTGATGCGTATAAAAAAGAGAACTTAGAAGCGGAACCAAGTCTATTAGGACAAATTGCTTTAGAAGCAGGATATAGAGAAGGTCATGAATGGCTTGAGGGATTGAAGGAAACCGTACAGTATAATTACAATCTACTTCGTGAAACTCTAGCAGAAAAAGTACCTGAAATTAAAGTTTATCCACTAGAAGGAACGTATTTAGCATTTGTTAATTTAGAGAAAGTTCTAAATGGGAAAACAACAAAAGAATTCATACAAGATGAGTGTGGTTTAGCGATTGATTTTGGCCACTGGTTTGGTAAAGGTTACAACAAGTATATTAGGATAAATCTAGCGACTAGTCCAGATAATGTAAAAGAGGCTATTGATAGAATTATTAAAAATTGTAACTAGTAGAATAAAAAAAGAAGGAAGAGCTTAGAGAGGATTTCTAGGTTCTTCCTTTTATTCCAATAAAAAACTACTCAGAAGTCTGAGTAGTTAATAAAATTATTTAGCTAGGTTTGATTTATATCTAGCAGCTGCGTTTTTGTGGATTAAGTTAGTTTTAGCAGCTTTATCGATTTTTTTGTAAGCAAGGTTTACTAACTCTGCAGCGTTAGCAGCACCTTCAGATTTAGCTACTTTAGCTTTTTTAATAGCTGTACGCATTTCAGATTTTTTAGCTGTGTTAGCAGCATTAGTTTTAGCATCTTTTCTTACGCTTAATACTGATGATTTAATGTTTGGCATTCGATTCACCTCCTGGTCCTTATTTTTATTACTAAGAAATATTAATTAATATTCTTAATTACAATGAATTAAGTGTTGTTAGATACAACTACCTCATTTTATCATATTAAAATTGTAAATGCAAGGTATTTTTAGAATTTTTTTGGTAATACTTTATTTTTTATATTTTTTTTAGATTTTTGTTGACTAATAGCTATAATATGTGTTAGTATATATGACGTTGATATTTAATTTTACATAGGTAAGGTTATTTGTCTTCTGACTTTATTATAATAAAAGATGTTTGAGAGATCCATCTATAAAAAAAACCTGAAGTACTGGTTTCTCAAATCAGTACTTCTTTCTTTTCTCTTGAACAAGATAAGGAGATATAAATGAGAAATAATACAGTTAAAGTATTAACTATTCAAGCATTAATAGCAGCTATCTATGTTGTTTTAACAGTTGCTATCGCGCCATTTTCATACGGTGCTATTCAATTACGTATAAGTGAGTCTTTATCACAATTAGTGGTATTTAGTAAAAAATATTGGTTCCCTATAACTTTAGGTGTTGCAATAGCAAATATTTTTAGTCCACTTGGTATAGTAGATGTGTTCTTTGGAACATTAGGAACAGGTTTAGCGTTAGCTATCAGTGTTTTTGTATTCAAATTTGTGAAAAATAGAATCGCCAGACACATCCTTAATATTGTTATCTACTTAGTGGTTTGTATGCCAATTATTGCATATGAAATTGCTATTTTTAGTGGTGAAAACTCTGCAAGAGTACCATTCGAATTTGAAGCATTTACAGCAATTTATGGATCACTTTTATTATCACAAGTTGTTGTAATGGTAATCGGTATTGTTATTACAGAAGCCTTAAATAAAGCTATTAATCTTAAAAAAGTATTTGAATAATATTCATAAAAAATCGTTAAGAAATTTCCTTAGCGATTTTTTTATTTTAGTATTGACTCTAACGTAACGTGATAGTGTATAATAAATTTATCACTAGTGAAATATTATAAGGTATAGAGGAATTAATATGAGAATAAATGAAGTCGCAAAGCTTACAGGAGTGAGTGCAAGAACACTGCAATATTATGATGAAATAGGATTATTAATTCCAGAAAAGTTAAATAATGGGTATAGAGATTATTCAGATGAGAATTTAGATAAACTTCAAAAGATTCTATTTTATAGATTTCTAAAGTTTAAGTTAAATGATATAAAAGAATTACTTGATGGAGATATTGATAGTTTAAAAATACTTGAACAGCAACGTGAATTAATTTTAAAAGAAAAAGAGAAGTTTGAAATAATTCTTTATAATATAGAAAAAACAATAAAAACACATAAAGGAGAACAAACGATGACTGTAGAAGAAAAATTTAATGGATTTAAAAAAGAGGACTTAAATAAGTATGAAGATCAAGCTATAGAAAAATATGGAAAAGAAACAATCGAAGAATCGAAAAAAAGACAGAGTGATAAAGAAGATATTGTTGCTGAGAAATTTAATAGTGTTTTTCGTTCAATGGTTGAATATAAACAAGATGGATTAAATATAGAAGAAAAAGAAGTTCAATCTAAAGTAGAAGATTTATATAACTATATGAATAAGTATGCATTTGATTGTAGTATTGAAGTATTCTCGTATATAGGAAAGGGATATTCTCAAAATCCAGAATTTAAGAATAATATAGATAAATTTGGAGAAGGGATAGCTGAGTATATTTCTAAAGCTATAGAAATATTTTGTAATGATAGATTAAATAAATAATATTGTAAAAACTATTTTAAAAAGAGTTTGAATTTTTTTAAAAAAACTATTGACAAATGAAAATTTATATATTAGAATAATTAAGTCAGTTGAAAATGTACCGTAGACAGTAGGGGGAGAAATCCTTAATTAACCTACCGAGGACAAAATTCGAAAAGAAACTTATGTGCCTTTTTGTATGTTCTCGCATGCAAGAAGGTTTTTTAATGGTACTGAAATTGATAAATCTACTTAGGAGGAAGTTCAATGTCAAAAGCTATTGAGAGAAAACAAGAGTTAGTAAATCAAATCGCAGAAGAAATTAAAGCAAGTTCTTCAGTTGTTATTGCTGACTACCGTGGATTAAACGTTGCGGAAGTAACAGAATTACGTAACAACATGCGTAACGAAGGTTTAACTTTTAAAGTTTATAAAAACTCATTAGTTCGTCGTGCGATGGAGCAAGCAGGAATTGAAGGATTAGACGAAGTTCTAACTGGACCAAATGCTTTTGCTTTCTCAACAGACGATGCTGTAGCTCCTGCTAGAGTTTTAAACGATTTCGCTAAAGAACACGAAAACTTAGAACTAAAAGCTGGTGTTATAGAAGGAAAAGTTGCAGATCAAGCTGAAATTAAAGCTATCGCTACATTACCAAGTCGCGAAGGATTACTTTCAATGTTACTATCTGTATTAACAGCGCCAATGCGCAATACTGCTTTAGCTGTTAAAGCTGTTGCAGACCAAAAAGCTGAACAAGAAGCTTAATAAATAAAAAATATATTAAAATACATAATTTAAAAATCGGAGGAAATTTATAATGACTAAAGAACAAATTTTAGACGCTATCAAAGAAATGTCAGTTTTAGAATTAAACGACTTAGTAAAAGCAATTGAAGAAGAATTCGGAGTAACTGCTGCTGCACCTGTAGCTGTAGTTGGTGGAGCTGCTGCTGGAGCTGCTGAAGAAAAAACTGAATTTGACGTAGTTTTAGCTAACGCTGGAGACTCAAAAATTAAAGTAATCAAAGTTGTTCGTGAAATCACTGGAGACGGACTAAAAGAAGCTAAAGAAAAAGTTGATGGTGCGCCAGCAACACTTAAAGAAGGAGTTTCTAAAGAAGAAGCTGAAGAAATCAAAGCTAAATTAGAAGAAGTTGGAGCAACTGTAGAAGTTAAATAATTTCTATTCTAAGTAGATAAAAAGATAGATGTAAATAAACAATAATATTCTATTTGAGAATATTTGATACGATGATAATAACAAAAATAGTATATCTCAAGTGTCTAGCTATGGGATATACTATTTTCTTTCATTTTAAGAGGTGTCTTTATTATGGAACATTATTATACAAATAATCCGACGACGGAAAGTCGTGAAAAAATTATCAACTCAACAATAGCGAATGAGAATTTGAAATTTTATACAGATAATGGAGTATTTTCTAAAGAGAGTGTAGATTTCGGGACTAAAACAATGTTAGAAAGTTTCACTACAGTTAAAGAAAATGCTAAGGTTGCGGATATTGGATGCGGCTATGGAGTTATATCTATATTCCTAGCGAAAAAATACCCGACATTTAAGTTTACTATGGTAGATGTGAACAATAGAGTATTAGAATTATCTAAAAAAAATATTGAACTTAATAAAATAGAAAATGAAGTAGAAGTACTAGAAAGTAGTTCCTTTGACAATGTTGAAGGAAACTTTGATATAGTTTTAACAAACCCACCTATAAGAGCAGGGAAAAAAATTGTACATAAAATAATGACAGATGGTTATGAACATCTTAATGCTCAAGGTGAGCTTTGGGTGGTTATACAAAAAAAACAAGGAATGGCTAGTTGTAAAAAATTATTAGAAGATACATTTTCAAGGGTAGAAGTAGTAACGAAAAATAAAGGTTACTATATCTTGAAAGCCGTAAAATAATTGACAACTTGCTATGACTATGATAAAATGATATATTGCAAGTAATTCTATTTTCTTTTAGATAGAATTGCCAAAATTATATAAGTAAGTAAGAGAAAATGTATATATTTTCTTTTTAGTTTTTAAGAGAAAAGCTGAGAGGTGACACAGTTGCAAAAAGTTAAATTTGGTAAGCACAGACAAAGACGTAGCTATGCTAGAATATCAGAGGTAATTGATTTACCGGACTTAATTGAAATTCAAACATTATCTTATGATAAATTTTTAGAAACTGGTCTAAAAGATGTTTTTAAAGATGTATCACCAATAGAAGGTAATAATGATAAATTAAGTTTAGAATTTATCGACTATAAATTAGGAACTCCTAAATATGATGTCGATGAATCTAAAGAACGTGACGCTACATATTCAGCACCTTTAAGAGTGCGCGTACGTTTAATTAATAAAGAACGTGACGAAATTAAAGAACAAGAAGTATTTATGGGTGAATTACCGTTGATGACTGAAACTGGAACGTTTATCATCAATGGTGCAGAACGTGTAATTGTATCTCAATTAGTACGTTCGCCTTCTGTATATTTTACAGAAGATGACAAACTTAAAGTAAAAAATATTCCAAATGCCTATAAAACAACTGTTATTCCTAACAGAGGAGCTTGGTTGGAATTTGAAAAAGATATTAAAGGATTAGTTTATGCTCGTATTGACAGAACTAGAAAAATTCCTTTAACAACGCTTATAAGAGCGTTAGGTTTTGAATCTGACGAATCTATTATTAAATTATTCGGAGAAGATACAGAGCTATTAAACACATTAGAAAAAGATGAAAACCTAGATACAGGAACTGCGTTAAAAGTAATTTATGATAAATTACGTCCTGGAGAACCAGCTAACGTAGAAACTGCAAAAGCAACTTTACACGGTAGATTCTTCGATCCAAGAAGATATGACCTTGCTAAAGTAGGACGTTACAAATTAAATAACAAACTTCACGTTGGTGAACGTCTAGAAAACCAAATTCTAGTTGAACCAATCGTTGATACAGAAACAGGAGAAATTTTAGTAGAAAAAGGTACTAAATTAACACGTGAAATCATTGATGGAATTTATGAAGAATTAGGAACTACAGCTAACGTAGTTGAATTCGATATGAATGAAAGTCTTGATGGAAGCGATAGCCTAAAATTACAATTATTCAAAATTGTAAATCAAGTTAAAGTAGGTAATGATTTCGATATCGATGAATTAACTGATAATCAAGTATTACACGTAATTGGTAATGGAGCACCTAATAAAGATGTTCTAACATTAACAATTGCTGATATCGTAGCAAGTATTAACTACTACTTATTATTAATTAGAACTCGTAGAAATAACGACGGATTTGAATTTGAATTAATTGGACGTGTAGATGATATCGACCACCTTGGTAACCGTCGTCTACGTTGTATCGGTGAATTATTACAAAACCAAATTCGTGTAGGTATTTCTCGTATGGAACGTGTTGTGCGTGAACGTATGAGTATTCAAGATACAAATGAAATTACGCCACAACAACTAATTAACGTAAGACCAGTTACAGCAATTATCAAAGAATTCTTTGGAAGTTCTCAACTTTCACAATTCATGGACCAAGTAAACCCATTAAGTGAGCTTACTCACAAACGTCGTTTATCAGCACTTGGACCTGGTGGTTTAACAAGAGAACGCGCTGGAATGGAAGTACGTGACGTTCACTACTCACACTATGGTCGTATGTGTCCGATTGAAACACCAGAGGGGCCAAACATTGGTCTTATCAACTCACTTTCATCATTTGCTCGCATAAATGAATTTGGATTCATTATGACTCCATATAGAAAAGTTGAATTTGATGTAGAAGGTCGTCCATACGTAACTGAAAACGTACAATATTTAACAGCTGATCAAGAAGATAAATACGTAGTAGCACAATCAACTGCTAATGTTGATGAAAAAGGATACTTCGTAGATGAAGAAGTAGTATGTCGTTTCAGAGGAGATAACACAGTTAAACCTCGTGAAATGATGAACTTCATGGATGTATCACCTAAACAGGTAGTCTCTGCTGCCACTGCATGTATTCCGTTCTTAGAGAATGACGACTCTAACCGTGCCCTAATGGGAGCGAACATGCAACGTCAAGCAGTACCATTAATGATTACTGAAGCACCATTCGTTGGTACAGGTATGGAGCACCTAGCAGCACGTGACTCAGGAGCTGCGGTTATCGCTAAATACCCAGGTATCGTTGAATACGTAGATGGAGCGAAAATTAAAGTACGTCGTATTGAAACTCTAGAAAGTAAAGAAATTAAAGGTGACTTAGATACTTACGTAATTCACAAATTTGTACGTTCTAACCACTCTACAGCTTATAACCAAAAACCAATCGTTAAAGTTGGTGATAGAGTAGAGCCTAAAGATATCCTTGCAGATGGACCATCTATGGATAAAGGAGAATTAGCTTTAGGTAAAAACCTTGTAGTAGCATTCGTAAACTGGGATGGATATAACTATGAGGATGCTGTTATTATGAGCGAACGTCTTGTAAAAGATGATGTTTATACTTCTATTCACGTAGAAGAGTATGAAACAGATGCTCGTGATACAAAACTTGGGCCAGAAGAAATTACTCGTGAGATTCCAAACGTAGGTGAAAATGCACTTAGAAACTTAGATGCACGAGGAATCATTCGTATTGGTGCTGAAGTTAAAGATGGAGATATCTTAGTAGGTAAAGTTACACCGAAAGGATTAACTGAACAAACTCCAGAAGAAAAATTATTATATGCTATCTTTGGAGCTAAATCTAAAGAAGTACGTGATACTTCATTACGTGTACCGCATGGTGCTGATGGAGTAGTTGCTGATGTTAAAATCTTTAAACGTGAAGATGGTGCAGAATTACCTAACGGTGTAAATGAACTTGTACGTGTATTTATCGTCCAAAAACGTAAAATCCGTGTAGGGGATAAAATGGCCGGTCGTCACGGTAACAAAGGGGTTATCTCAAATATCTTACCAGAAGAAGATATGCCTTACCTACCAGATGGTACACCAGTTGACGTAATGTTAAACCCGCTAGGGGTTCCATCTCGTATGAACATTGGACAAGTGTTAGAGCTACACTTAGGTATGGCTGCTAAACAACTAGGAATCCACGTAGCTACACCAGTATTCGATGGTGCTAGTGATGAAGATGTATGGTCTACAGTTGCTGAAGCTGGAATGGCTAAAGATGCTAAGACAGTTCTTTATGATGGACGTACAGGTGAACCATTCGACAGCCGTGTATCTGTAGGGGTAATGTACATGATTAAACTTGCACACATGGTTGATGATAAACTTCACGCTCGTTCAATTGGACCATACTCATTAGTAACTCAACAACCACTTGGAGGTAAAGCTCAATTTGGTGGACAAAGATTTGGTGAGATGGAGGTATGGGCACTTGAAGCTTACGGTGCTGCATATACTCTTCAAGAGATCTTAACATACAAATCAGATGATACTAATGGTCGTGTTAAAACATATGAAGCTATCGTTAAAGGTGAAAATATTCCACGTCCAGGAGTTCCTGAATCATTCAGAGTACTTATGAAAGAACTTCAAGCACTAGGTATGGACTTCAGAGTAATGGATAATGAAGATAACGAAGTAGATATGGGTGATATCGATTTAGGAGATACAATTGATTTCCATGATGGACACAACCATGATCACGATGAAGAAAATTCAGAAGAAGCAACAGAAAAAGCTGCAGCTTCAAATGAAGATGCTGAAGAAGGATATCAAAGTTTAGCTAACTTAATTTTATCTGATACAGATGA
>NZ_CAUQNQ010000035.1:0-15058 GCF_963519265.1 uncultured Gemella sp.
AACAAGCTGTACAGCAGTCTGGGTTAGAAAATTATATTTTAGAAAATGAATTAGGCCTACAAACTTTATGTGGTGAAAATGGAGCAAATCTATCCGGTGGACAAAAACAAAGACTTAGTATTGCACGTGCCTTAATTCGTAAAACACCAATCTTATTACTGGATGAGGCTACCTCATCTTTAGACAATCAAGTTACTACTGAAATTGAAAATTCAATCTTGAAAATCCGAGATTTGACAACTCTTGTTGTCACGCACAAGTTAAATGAAACTCTTTTAAAAAAATATGATAGAATTCTTTTTATGAAAGACGGTGCCATTGTTGAAGATGGTTCTTTTGATGACTTGATATATAGGGAAGGTGAGTTTTATAAGTTGTTTGGATCAAGTGCGTAACTTTGATAGAAACGGGAGATTAGTAGCTGAAGTTAGTGATAGAGTATTATTATTTATTGTATGTTGAAGATGTAAAAGTGCCAGTTTACATTATTGAATATTTATAAAAACTTGCTATTTTTAGAGTAAGTAATTATAAGTTGATAACGTTTTAATATTGATAATCTTTATCAGTGAAATTCATTTGTTGTTTTATTAGTATTAGTATATAATCTTAATTGAAAATATACATACTTTAGGAGAATAAGAATGAAGTTAGAAGATTTTACAGAACAGGAACAAGAACAGATAAAGAAAGGTCTTACTTTTTCGGTAATTAGTGATAAAGAAACTGCGGATAGAATACTTTCATTAGTTCCAGAAGAATTAATGAAGAAAATTCCATTTTTTGTGAGAAAACATGCTAATACGCGTACTGTTAAGAGAATTTCTATCGAATATCCAGAACTATACGCAGCAGCTCAAAAAGAGGGAGAATGGCCAGAAAAAGAAAAAGAAGAATTACGTAAAATTATTACAGCCATTTTTCAAGAAAAAATGAATAAACACCAAATTAAATAATATAAAATTTAAAAATTATGGATATTATTATATACCAGGATTAAAAAGAGAAGTAGAGTATTTAGCTTTTGATTCTGGTATTTTTATATTGTAAGTTATTAAAATAGGTTCATGCTTGCTCATTTTTCTGAGATATACTATAATAAAAAAGATAGATAAATAAGTATATTGTAATTTTTAAGCAAGTTGATAAGGAGAAAATTATGTCTAGTAAAAAAAAATATTCGATTAGAAAAGTTTCAGTAGGTACTGCTAGTATATTAATAGGTATTGCTGCAGGTTCTCTTGGGACAGCTTATGCACATGAAGACACAAACAATGTTGTTGTAAGTGCAGAAGTTAATCATGATGTTAATTTAGAACATGTAAACAAACCTGTTTTAGAAGAAGTTGAAAAACCAATGCCTAAACCTGAATTGGCTCCAAAAAAACCTAAAGAAACTCCTGCAGAAGCGCCTATACCAACAGCACCGACGCTACAACCAAATATGGAAGATAGAGTGATTCAACCATCAGTGGAAGATAAGGTTGACTGGGAACTTATAAAAGAAAAACAATACTTAAAATATTCACTTGAAAATATTATTGATGTAACAGAAAAAGAAAGATTAGTTAATAATTTATGGGCAGCTAAATCTAAAGAAGATATCGAAAGAATAAGACTGGACTATGAGGCTGTAAAAAAATCTGAGGAAAAACAAAAAGAATTAGATGAAAAAGTATATTCTTTGAAAAGGCTCCACAATTTATACATTTCAGGAGATAAAGATGTAGAATTTACTAAAGAAGTAGCATCAGCTAAAAATGATAATGAATTAAATAGGATTATAAATAAATATAAGCTAGAAGAACTGAAAAAAGAGTTAACAAATAATTATAATTACCGTAATATTCCTAGAGAAGAGATAAATTCTGCAAATTCAATAGCAGAGTTAAATAATTTAAAAGAGAATTATAGATTACCTGGTATAAAAGAAGATTTAGTAACTTTATTAGATCGTACGTCAGAAACTCGTCGTGATGAGAATACAGGTGAGAGACTTCCTTTATTATCTATAGAAAGAAAAAATATTTTATTAAAAGAAGTAAATTCTCTTAAAAGTGAAGAAAAAGCGAAAGAATTAAAAAAATTAATAGAAACTGAGCAGGAAATCATTTATAAGAGAGAAGAAGCAATTTCTAGAATAAAATATCATTTAACTGATTTAACTGATGAGCAGCTTGTTCCCTTTGTAAATGAATTGGAAAAATATACAACTGAAGCTGATCTTAAAAAAGTGAAAGATAAAATAGAAGCTGAAGATAAGAAATTAAGAGAAGAACGTATAAAAAAAGAACAAGCTAATATTTTAGATGTTCTAAATACGAAAGCTAAACTTAATGATTATGAAAAAGAGAAGCTTAAGCAAGAAATGGAGAGGCTTTATAAGGAGGAATATGAAGTTTCACCGAGTAGATTTAATTTAGGGTTAATTGAAAGGAAAGAAACATATTTAAAATATAAATATGTTGGAAAGAGTAATAGTGAATTTGAAATTCTAAAATTTATTCAAAGTGTTGAGGAAATTAGAAATAATGAATATTTATCTGATGAAGCAAAAAGGAAATATATTGATCAGATAATTTACAAAAAAGAACATAGAAATATGGGTGAACTTATAAAAATTGAAGAATTCATAGGGAAACTTGAAAAATCTAACTTATCACTAGAAGATAAAAATATTTTAAGAAATAAAGCAAAAACTATTCTAACTTTAAAAGAAAAACAAGAGCTTTTTGATAGAGGAGAGACGCTATTTAATTTTTATTCTACTCTTGGATATTTAGAAGAAATTGATAAAGTGCAAGAAATACCGGCTGATATCAAAAAAATAATGAAAAATTATCTATTTAGTGATAATAATGAAAAACATCTTCATTTTGAGATTGAAAAATATAAAAATTATTATTCGTTGAAAAATAGAATTTCTACTATGAATTCATTACCTAAAGAATTAACTGATGAACTGAAGAAAATGTTAGAAGTAGTAGAAAAAGGAGAAATACTTCGAATAACAAATAGCCTTACTGGAAAAAATAAAGAAGAGCAATCTGGTGGCTTAAAAGTTACTCTTACAGGGGAAAGTAAACTTTCTCAATTAACAACAAAGGTTGAAAGTTTAGAAAAACTATATTCATATATTCGTATTCCAGAATATAAACTTATTAAGTTTAGAGATGAAATGTTAGATGCTGCCTACTCAGAAGAGGTACGAAATACACTTGCTACTGCTCGCGCTGTACAAGAAACATTAGAAATACTTGGTTATAATGGAAATTATCCAAAAGTTGAAGATAGACTAAAAGATAAAAAAGCCGCATCAAAAGAAGAAAAAGTAACTGAGGATAAGAAAGAAAACAAAGAATCAGTGAAAGATGAGACTAAAAAAGCCGCATCAAAAGAAGAAAAAATAACTGAGGATAAGAAAGAAAACAAAGAATCAGTGAAAGATGAGACTAAAAAAGTCACACCTAAAGAAGAAAAAGTAACTGAGACTAAAAAAGAAAATAAACAACCAGCAAAAGCAGAAGATAAGAAAGATAATAAAGAATCTGTAAAAGAAACTGATAAGAAGGAAGTTCCTAAAGGACAAACTGTTCCAGAAAATAAACAAGAAGTTCCTAGCAAAGAAACTCCAAAAGTAACTTCGGATAAAACAGATTCATCTAATAATAAAAAACAAGAATCCTCAAAGAATAATGCGCCAGTTAAAAATAAAGTTTTATCTGCAACATTATCAGGGCGTGATGTAGCTGTATCTTTTGACAAAAATAAAATAAAAGCTGACGATGTCTTTGTAGGTGCGATAAATGATGAGATGCTAAATAAAACTATTATTGAAAAATTAGGTAGTGAATATAAAGTTATTGAAGTTTTTGAAATTCATTTTAAAAAAGACGGGAAAAAAATAGATAGTGATGCTGAACGTACAGTTAAAGTATCAGTAGTGAAAAATGATAATGCAGAATTAGAAGTATATCACATAGCGGACAACAATGTTTTAGAAAAAGTTGAAAGTAGCTTTAGTGACGGTTCGCTACAATTCAAAATAAACCACTTCAGTAAATTTACTATTCTAGAAAGAATCAGAGTAGGAGCTAAAGATTTAGAAAGCCGTGTTCAAATAGTAACACCGGTTAAAGCAGAGTATAAAGCTGAAAATAAAAAAGAGGTTTCTGATAATAGTAATAAGGTTAATAATGACAAAAAAGAAGTAACTAATAAAAAAGAAAAAGAAGAATTACCAAAAACTGGTTTAGAGTCAGAACAGACAATTAGTATGGCTTTATTAGCTCTAGCAGCAGCGATAGCGGTTAGAAGAAAACAAAAACAATAGAATCTATTAAATTAAAAGTAGAGAAATTAAAAATATATAAACTCGAAATTAGGAAGATATCCTAGTTTCGAGTTTATTTTTCATTTATGAATTTATGTCCAATATATTGAAAGATTCTTACCATTTTATTTTCTAAAGGAGTTTGAACTTTGAAAAAGAAATAGTGATCTCTTTTATCTTTTGATTTATTAGCAGTTAATCTGAAAAAATTACTATTGTTATTTACCATTAAATTTAGAATATCGTCTGTTAAAAATGTTAAGGGTACATTTAATGCAGAATATTTATAGAAATCTTTTTCAAATTGGTCGTAATTACTACTAAAATAATCAAATTGGACTTCATGTTGATTAAGCTTGTTCATAGTCTAATTCCTCTGCTAAAGAAACTTTTAGAATATTGTTGATTGAAATTTGCAGTATATTTTGTTTAGTTGAAAAATAAATAATATCGTTAGTACAATCAACAACCTTTCCTAGATATGGTTCACGTTGAGTGGAGGTATATAAATACGATAGACCTTTAAAGAAATATAGTTGGTTTAATAGTAGTCTTTTTTCGTCTTCATCCATATTGTTTGAAAAATCTATAGTGTCACCTTGCGTATTAATCGCGGTAGTGTGTTCTGAGATGAAAAAGCCCATCCACTTAGCCATTCCACGGTCAGCGTATTCTCTTGCAGATTTATAGGGAAGATAATTTCTATTTATCATATTATTCCATCCATGCCACCAGCATGACCTCCTACTAGTTTACTTCTTTCTTTTACACGTGAACCTTCCATTAACATACTTCCATTTTGAACTGATAAGAATCCGTATTTATCACGTATAGTATCTAGTGTTTTATCAATTTTTCTTTGTTTTTCAATAGCTTCAATATCATCGAATAACGTATAGATTGTAAGATTATCATCTATTAGATTATCGTATCTAACTGCAATAGAGCGTACGGCACCACCGTCATATTTACTTCTGAAAAGCGATAGAACATGGTCGGTTAATTGTTTTGTGCTTTGAGTAGGGTTGATTTTTTTAGAGGCATTAATAGATTTTTTGCTTTCAATTTTACTGTAACTGATATGGATATGTACTGATTTTGCCTTTTTCTTAACTCTTCTTAGTCTTATCGCGACTTGCTCTGCCATTTCTGACAAAACTAGTTCTATTTGTGATCTGATCTTATAGTCTTTAGGTAGTACTTGCGAATTACCTAAGCCCTTTGATTTGGGTTTATAAGGTTTTGAAGGTTTGCTTTCATCGATTCCATTTGCGTGGAACCATAACTGAACTCCAATTATACCGAATTCCTTTTTTAATATATCTGGATTAGCATTTGCTAAGTCTTTAACAGAATATATTTTTAATTTATTTAATCTTTTTTCTGTCCTGTTTCCTATTCCCCAAAAATCAGTAAGTGTAGGGATATTCCACACTTTTGTTTCAACATCTTCATATGACCAATTAGCACGCATAGTTGGAGTTTTTTTCGCTTCATTATCTAGAGCAAGTTTTGCCAAAAGAGGATTTGCATTACTCATTCCTACAGTGGAGTAAACACCTGTTTTTTTCCATATATCATGTTGGATTTTTGCGCAAATTATGTCCAATTTTTCTTTTCTTGTTTTTGTAGAATCTTTTATGAAGTAATTGAGCGATTGCGTTAAATCGATAAATCCTTCGTCTATAGAATAGGGATGAATATCCTCATCTGGAACATAATCTTTAAGTACGTTGAGTATCTGTATATTTTTTTCGATATATAGAGTCATTCTTGGGGGGACGATGAGTGTTTTTTTAGCCCAAGCTTCAATATGATTGATATATTGTTGAGTTATTTCAAGACCTTGTCTTTTTGCGTTATAAAATGAAAATCGTCGTGTATTAATATCGAAGGGAAGATCATAACTTCTACCTACATTATTTTTCCCAAAGATTTCTTTGAAAACAGGGGAACTTGCTAATATTAAACCGTTAGAGTTATCACTTCTGCTCATTACACAAAGTGAGGTTGTTAAAGGATTAAGTCCACGTTCTACGCATTCTACACTCGCATAAAAAGATTTCATATCTATAAAGGCTATGTCTGAATGAGGTTCTAATGTATAGTCGATTATTCCCATATTATTACACCTCTTTTATAGGTTTAAATGAATCTGTAACAACTCCTACTATATTTACTTCTTCTATCGGTGCTATTATGTCTTTGTAGTTGTTATTAATAGAAACTAGACGAACTGTATTTTCTTCTAGAAAGACTTTTTTATGTATGTTTCCTCATTATAGACTACTGCATAAACCAACCCATCAAAATCGTATCCAGTTTTTTTAATCAAGGCAACATCTCCGCTGTGGTATTTTGGTTCCATAGAATTCCCATCAATCCAAGAGGCTATATCGTATGATATGTCTTTGTCGAAGTAAACAGTATCGAACTCATAATCTTCATAGTAAAAGTTACCTAAACCAGCGGATAATTTTGCGTGAACTTGATATTTATATAATTGAGAAACATATAGCTCGTTAGCCATAGTCAAAAGTTTCTTTTGATTTATCTCGTTTAATTGGAGATATTTATTAACTATCTCATACTCTGATTCAAAGTAAGTAGTCTCTACATTAAAGTAAAGTGCCAGTTCGTCTAAATTTTTTTTATTAGGTATGTATTTTCCTTTTTCCCAACTATTGTAGGCGGCACGTGTAACGCCAAGGTGTTCAGCTACTGCAGTTTGAGAAACTTTTTGTTTAGTACGTAAGGATTTCAATCTATTATTACAAAACATAACAACCTCCATATAATATTTTGTAAAGTTATAACTTTACAAAATATTATAAATGATTATAAGGAATTTGTCAAAAGAAAATAAAAGGGGAGTGACTCAACAAAATCGATTTCCCCGAAATCACGATTTGTAAGTCACTCCCGCTCTAAAGAGTGTATTAAATTTATGGGTTCATATTAACTCGGTGCCATTCGTTTATAACATAAGAAATTTGTCCTACTTGATCTAATCCAACAAGGTTTACTTCTTCAGTAGCAGGAGTAGCTCCTCCTAAACCTGCAGTATATAAAGCGATAATGTAAGGTGTTTTCTCATAAACAATAGCGTCAACATTTAGTGCTTCTTTTACATATCCAGGTTTTTGTTCTATTACCAGATTTGGAAGATAGCGTTTGTAGTAGTCTCCTGGGAAAGATTCACCAATATATGCACGAATATCTTTATATTTTTCTCTATTATCCCACAAGTGTTGTAATACTTGAATATAATAGTTTGTTGTTGTTTTATTTTCTGTACTAAAGTTTTTTAATTCTGCTTTAGATTCACCGTAGTTACTATACATTTTGTATACTTTGTTCATACCACCAAGACGATCGGCAAGGGCGTACGCAGGAGTATTTTCTGAATGAACTAATGAATAGTATTGCATTTGGGGAATAGTCATAGCCCCTTTAAAAACTTTAACATATGTGTTGTGTTCACCATCATACTCATAGTAAGTGTTAGTGATATCATAACGTTTAGTCATAGATAAGTTATATTTTTCAAAGTTATCTACTACTAACATATTAAGTGGTAATTTATATGTAGAACCAGCAGTCATAGGTTGAGTTTCATTCATTTCAATTAATTCACCAGTTGCTAGGTTTTTATATGAAAAAGCTATTTGTGAATTTTTTATCCCATATTCTTTTGCATATGCTTGTATAACTTGAGGTAAAGTCATATTAGCATAATCATAATACAAACCATATGCATTCATAGTAGGGGTATCAGCTTTCATAACAGCTTGTTTTTCTTCTAAGCTCTTACCTTTTTTTTCTGGTTCTTTTGTTTTTTCTATATTGTCATGATTATCTTTTGTTGTATTGTTTTGTTCATTGTTTGTATTAGTATTGTGATTGTTACTTTTCCAATATGATTGTATATATTTAAAGTCGAAAAAGTTAACGTTGTGGGTACGTCCGTAATAATACAAACTAGCAATTGCTACAGAGAATAGTAGAATTACTGATATTATAATTTTTTTTATTTTTGACATACATGCTCCTGTATAAACTTATTTAATTAACTTAATAATTATAATGTAATATGTTTTAAAATTCAAGAAATAGATAGTTAATATAACAATATAAATTTATGAAAATAATGAAAGAAAAATATTGCATTTGTAAGGAGATACAGCTATATGTATAACTTCGAAATTATAATATTATTTTGCTATCATTATGTATAAAATTATGGTAATATGATATGAATTAGAGATTAAAAAAAGGTTAGGAGATTTAATGACAAAAAATAATCAAAAACGATTAATTATATTTTTTATAGTGATGTTTAGCCTTATTGCGAGTGGTTACAATAGTTTTTTGAAACCTTTGGATAGTATGATTATTAATTTTATTCAAGGGTTAGAAAATCCAATGCTTACAAGCATATATTTAAATACGACAAATATAGCAGATCAAAAACCTAGTGCAATAATAACTGCTATAATAGTTATTATTTTATTTATGAGTAAGTTTAAAAGAGAGGCTCTATTTTTAACTCTTACAATGGGAACGTGTGGTATAGTGATGGCATTCATTAAAACGATTTTTAATCGTCCTAGACCTAATATTCATCGTTTAGTTGAATTAAATAGTTTAAGCTTCCCTAGTGGACACACGACTTCAGCAACAATAATGTATTTAACGTTAGCATTAATATTTATTAAATTATCGAAGAAAGGAAATAATAATTATTTTCCTATTCTTATAGCAATAATGGGAATTTTATTTATAGCGACTTCTAGAGTATATTTAGGAGTACATTATCCGACGGATACGATGGCAGGGATGTGTTTAGGTAGTGTAATAGTATTAACTTATAATCTTATCTATTATAATAAGAAGTAGAGGTGAGGTAATATGAAAAAAGTTTTATTAATAACAGGTTCATTTGGGAATGGCCATCTTCAAGTATCAAAAAACATTAAAGAAACATTTGAAAAATATTATGCTGATGAAATTGAAGTTATTGAAACAGACTTGTTCTTACAAGCGCACCCGAATTTGACTCCAGTGTTAAAAAAATTATATTTATATAGCTTTTCATATTTTAGAGATATTTACGGGTATTTGTATTATGCAGGAAAAAATCATAGTAATATCTCTGTTTATAGATATTTTAGTTCTGAGTATTTGAAAAAACTAGTAAAACAAGCTAAACCAGATATTATTGTCTCAACATTTCCAACTCCGGCTTTATCATTATTGAAAGATAGGCAGATACCGATAGTTAATATAATAACGGATTACCATTTTCATAAAAGTTGGTTAACTAAAGGTGCATTTAGATATTATGTAGCGACAGATGATACTGAAAAAGAGTTATTGAAGTTAAATGTAGAAAAACAAAAAGTTAAGAAATTTGGAATACCGATTGCTGAAAAATTCGATGATAAAATGGATGTTGAACAATGGTTGAAAGATAATAAATTATTTATAGATAAAAAGACAGTTTTATTATCTGCTGGTGCTTTTGGGGTATCTACTGATTTTTCGAGTCTTATCGAAAAAATACTGCTGAAAAATAAAGATACTCAAGTAGTAGCAATCTGTGGTAAAAATAGAGCATTAAAACATAAATTAGAAATTGATTATGCTGAACAAGAAATGGTTAAGATTCTAGGATATACTGAAAATATGCGAGAATGGATGCAGACTGCTGATGTGCTTATAACTAAGGCAGGAGGAGTAACTATTTCTGAAGCATTAGCCAGTAATATTCCACTGATTCTCTTTAACCCAGTTCCTGGACAAGAGATGGAAAATGCTATCTACTTTAGGAGAAATGGAATGGCAGAAATCGCTAAAAATTTAGAAGAAGTATTAGCTTGTTTAGAAGAACTATTTTTTGAAGATAATATTAAGAAGATTAAATACAATATGACAAAAAATTATTTACCGCATGCAAGTTATAATATTTGTAAAGATATTATGGGGATTTTAGAGTTGAATAAAATATAATATTAATTAATTTTATGGGTGTTCTGAGTGAGGGTGACTCGATAAAATCGATTTTTCTGAAATCGAGATTTTTGAGTCACTCTTTTTTTATTTTGCCAAAATGATATTTTTAATATATAGGATAAAGTTGAAATTTTGTATACCAACTGAGTAAAGTTAAGTGTGATTTTTACTGATTTGTTACTGTGTTCAACTCTTATCTTATCTTTTTCTCTTTCTATTGTTATGGTATAATAGCATATAGAGTGAGTCGTTAGAAATCATTCAAGGGATGATGCGACGGTTAAGAAGTAAGAAATAAAGATTAAAATAAAACATTTAGGAGATAAGAGTGAGAGTAGTTTTACTTTGTAGGTATGATGGTAGTAATTACCATGGGTTTCAAATACAACCAAACAATAATACAATTCAAGAAGAAATTGAGAAGAGTTTAAAGAAAATTAATAAAAAAGATGTACGACTTTATATGAGTGGAAGAACGGATAGTGGTGTTCACGCTTATGGTCAGGTATTGCATTTTGATACTGATTTGAGTATTCCGGATGAAGCATGGGTTAAGGCACTAAATGCTACTATTCCGAAGGATATTAGAATAGTGGGGGCGACGTCAGCTTCGGAAGGTTTTCATGTTAGGTATAATAGTACACAAAAAACATACTATTATAAACTACATATCGGAAGAGAAGTGGATCCATTCTTACTAAATTATGTGGGTAAACATAGTTTTGATTTTAATTTCGAAAAAGCTCAAGAAGCCTTGCAATATTTTATAGGGGAACATGATTTTTCATCATTTTGTTCGAAAAATTCTAGCGTTGAGGATAAGGTTAGAACGATATATAGTTTAACTATGGAGAAAGATATGGTTAATCCTAATATTGTAAACTTTGAAATTACTGGGAATGGTTTCTTATATAATATGGTTAGAATAATTATCGGAACTATACAAAATGTGGCTGCCGGTAAATATGAAGCGGATTATGTTAAAGAAATATTAGAAAAAAAAGAACGCCAATTCGCAGGGCCTAAAGCTGATGCAGCAGGATTGTATCTTAAAGAAGTGGTTTATGATGATGATAAAATAAATAAATTTATAAATAATAGTTTAAAAGCTTATTGTAATAAATAAAGGTAAATCCCCAAAGTAAGTTTCAGTAAGAAATCAAAGTGAGAGTTATATTTTGGAAAATGATATAAATATATTTAAATAGCTATCCGTATTTAGTTTGAGAAAAATCGGGATATTTGATATAATAAAAAGATATTCTGTAGAAAATTAGGTAATAAAATGATAAAATTTGAAGATGTTTTTTTTCAATATTCTAGTTCTAAAAAGACTGCATTATCAAATATAAATTTAGAAATAAAAGAAGGGCGCTGGCTTAGTGTTTTAGGAAAAAACGGAAGCGGAAAGTCAACGCTTATGAAGTTGATTTATGGGCAGAATTTAGCAACTTCTGGAAAAGTAACTTTTAATAATAAAGAATACAATAAAGAACTTTATGATGATATAAAAAATAAAATAGCTATTGTTTTTCAAAATCCTGATAATCAATTCGTAGGATCTACTGTGGAAGAAGATATAGCATTTGGACTTGAGAATAGAAATATTCCTCAAGAAAAGATGGATGAGATAATAGATAGAGTATTGGAAATTGTTGATATGACGAACTATAGAAAATATGAGCCCTCATCATTATCAGGTGGGCAAAAACAAAGGGTGGCAATAGCATCTTCGCTAGCTTTAGCTCCTGAGATTTTAATATTGGATGAGGCTACGAGTATGCTTGATCCTAAAGCTAAAAAGTCTATTTTAGAGTATATAAAAAAAATAAATAAAGAAAAAGGAATAACTATAATCTCTATCACTCACGATGCAGAAGAGAGTGTTTATTCAGATGATATTGTCATATTAGAAAGCGGAGAAATAGTCTATCAAGGGGATTATACAACGTTATATACTGATACTGAAATTTTAGAAAAATATAGCTTAGAGGTTCCTTTTGTAGAAAGAATAAAAAAAGACTTAAACAATTACCTGAATCAAGAAATATTTGAAATAGAAGAAGACGAGGGGAGTGTAGTAAGAAAAATATGCAAATTAGTTTAAAAAGTGTAAGCTATACTTATAATTATAAGACCCCATATGCTAGAGAAGTCTTAAAAGATATAAACTTGAAGATAGATGAAGGAAGTTATACGGTAATAGTAGGTAAGACAGGTAGCGGAAAGTCTACTCTTATAGAGCATATTAACGGCTTATTATTACCCATAAAAGGAGAAGTAGCAATAGATAATATATTGATTACTAATCCACAGAGTAAAAAAGAAAGAAGAGAATTGGCTAAGAAACTGAAAATATTAAGACAAGATGTTGCGGTGTTATTCCAATTTTCTGAGCAACAATTATTCGAAACAAGCGTGTTAAAGGATATTATCTTTGCGCCCTTAAATTACGGAGTCGCAGAGGAAAAAGCTATCTCGAAAGCGAAAGAATTAATAAAATTAGTAGGACTTGACGAAAGTTACTTAGATAAATCTCCTTTTGAATTGTCAGGAGGAGAGATGAGAAAAGTTGCTTTATGTGGTGTACTTGCATTAGAACCAAAAGTACTAATATTAGATGAACCTACAGTAGCTCTAGATTATCAGAGTCGTGAGGAAATCATGGCTATGGTGAAAAGACTTAAGGAAGAGTTCGATATGACAATAGTGCTTGTAACTCACAATATGGATTATGTATTAGAATATGCGGATAAAGTTTTTGTCTTAAAAAATGGAGAAATTAGTTTTGAAGGTAAGGTAGAAGACCTTTTCTTGAATGAACAAGTACTCAAGGCGAATTCATTAGAATTACCAGAAGTATTGAAGTTTTACAAAAAATTAGAAGCAAATAATATAGTATTGGATGTATTTCCTAGGAAATATGAAGAATTAATTAATGCTTTAAAAAATAAGATAGGAAGTAGTAGAAATGAATAATTCGTTAATAAGTAAGTATATTCCATTAAATACTATTATTCATAATCTTGATCCGAGAACTAAAATATTTTTTGTGATTTGGTACTTAGTAGATGTCTTTATTGCATATAGTGTGTTAGAATTTTTTATCTTATTTTTAATGTTGGTGGCGATAGTTATACTATCTAAAACGAGTCCGGCATTTTTAATTAATAGCGTAAAAGCTATTAGTATACTAATTTTATTTACTTCATTGATTCACCTTGTTTTTAATAAAAAAGGTACCGTGTTGTATGAAGTATTAGGTTGGAAGATTTATAGCAGTGCACTTTTAGGAATTGCATTGATTACAGTCAGGTTTATTTTAGTTGTTGCGATAATGGTTGTCTTTATGGCTACTACCTCACCAACAGAAATAACAAGCGCTATAGAAAAGAGTCTTGGGTTTCTACAGAAGGTAGGGGTGCCAATCTCGACTTTTGCGTTAGTATTATCTATATCGCTTAGATTTATTCCGACTATATTAGAAGAAACTAATAGAATAATAAATGCACAGGTTTCACGTGGTTCAGATTTTAATGAAGGAAGCCTAGCACAGAAAATAAGGAAGTTTATTCCTATACTGATACCATTATTTATAGCTACTTTGAAAAGGGCTGATGAGCTTGCTACTGCAATGGAAGTAAGAGGCTATTCTACTACCGGTGTAAGAAGTAAGTATAAAGTACTAAAATATAATAAACTAGATTATTTAAGTTATATATTAATAATAGTTATTACAATATTTATAATGTTAGTGTAGTATGAAATTTTAGAAAGGAGATAGGATGGAAACTGAAATAATTAATATTTCGAAAAGTGAAAGTAAAGAAGAAATATACAGTAAGTTAACTGAGTATTACAAAAAAGGAAAGCTTGTAGCTATTCCAACAGAAACTGTTTATGGTTTAAGTGCTAACGCTATGGATGATGAAGCGGTGAGTAAGATATATGAGGCAAAAGGTCGCCCGAGTGATAATCCATTAATTGTTCATTTTTATGAAATGAGTCAGCTAGATAATATCGTTGATTATAGTGATGAAAATGTTAAGAAACTGATAGATAAGTTCTGGCCAGGTCCGATGACTTTAATTTTAAATGTTAAAGAAAATAACGGTATTTCTAAAAAGGTTACTGCGGGCTTAAATACATTAGCTGTCAGAATGCCGTCTAATGTTACTGCTCGAGAATTATTAAAAGAAACTAAAGTTCTATTAGCAGCACCAAGTGCTAATACAAGTGGAAAGCCATCTCCGACAAAATTTGAACATGTGTATCATGATTTGAATGGGAAAATAGATGTAATAATCGAAGATGAACAATCGGATATCGGCTTAGAAAGTACGGTTATTGATTGTACAAGATATCCACTTGTTATTGCGCGCCCTGGGGATATTACTAAAGAAGACATTGAGTCTGTATTAGGGGAAGGTAGTGTGAAGTATAATGAAGAAGTACTTACACAGAATGCCGCACCTATATCGCCGGGAATGAAATATAGACATTATTCTCCTGAAGCGGAATTAGTATTGTTTAATGATTCGTTTGAAAATTTAATAAATATTTTAAAAGATAAAAATCAAAAAACAGGTTTTATTACATACAAAGAAATGAAATCTAGAGTTAATGATTTAAATGTTTCTATAAAATATTTAGCAGATAATGAGAAAAGTGTTGAACAATCTAATAAAAATTTATATAATATTCTAAGGG
>NZ_CAUQNQ010000036.1:0-13646 GCF_963519265.1 uncultured Gemella sp.
AAAGATGTTCCTACTGATGTTATTTCTTTTGCGTTAAATGATGAAGTAGAAGATGAAATTGATATTATTGGTCTTGAAGATGAGATTAATTCTATTGGTGATGTAATTATCTGTGTTGATATTGCTCATGAACAAGCAAAAGAGTATGAACATAGTTTTGATAGAGAAATAGGTTTTCTTGCGGTGCATGGATTTTTACATTTATTAGGTTATGATCACATGACTGAAGAGGATGAAAAAGAAATGTTTGGTAAACAAGATGAGATTCTTGAAAAATTTGGTTTAAGGAGATAAACATGTTTGAAGAACAAATTAAAACGGGATTTGTCACTATCATAGGTAGACCTAACGCTGGTAAATCTACGTTATTAAACAATATACTGCAACAAAAAATAGCCATAATGTCGGATAAACCGCAGACAACTCGTAACATTATAAATGGTGTTTATACTGATAATGACTCACAAATTGTCTTTATTGATACACCTGGTATTCACAAGCCAAAACATAGGTTAGGTGATTATATGATGAAACTTGCAAGTAGCGCAATTCAAGAATCAGAGATAGTATATTTAATTATAAATGCAAGTGAAAAGTTTGGTCCTGGAGATCAGCATTTAATTAATATTGTTAAGGAGTTAAAAGTTCCAACATTTTTACTTATTAATAAGATTGATTTAATATCACCTGAACAACTTATTCAAATTATTGAATTTTATAAAGACTTATATGATTTTGTTGAGATAGTTCCTATTTCAGCATTAAAGTCAATAAATGTTGATAATCTATTAAATACAACAAAAAAATACTTACAACCAAGTTTTAAAATGTATCCAGATGATGTAATTACTGATTCTCCTGAGTATTTTGTAATATCAGAATTCATTAGAGAAAAAGTATTGCAATTAACAGAGCAAGAGATTCCTCATTCAATTGCCGTTGTGATTGATAGAATAGAAAAACAACCTGGTAAAAAGAAAAATATTATAGCTACAATTGTTGTTGAGAGAAAATCACAAAAAGGTATGATTATTGGTAAACAAGGTAAAATGGTAAAAGAAATTGGTTCTAGAGCAAGAAAAGATATAGAGGTTCTTCTAGGAGAGAAAGTATTTTTAGAACTTTGGGTTAAAGTAATCGATAACTGGAGATCAAAACCAAACCAAATTCGTGACCTTGGCTATAGGGATGATATCTTTGACTAATAGAAATTTTATTACAGGAATAATAATAAAAAAAATAAGATATAGAGATTACCATGAAATATTACATGTTTTAACTGAGCAGGGTAATATAGAAAGTTTTTTTTATGAAAATGTCCATAAAAGTAAGAAAAAAATTAAGGTGAGTACACCGTACGAGGTGTCGATTAATTTTTTTTCTACTAGTGGTATGAACAAAATTACAAACCTTGAAATTGAAAATACGTATACAAATATTGTCTATGACATATTAAAAAATAGCTATGTTGCTAATATGTTGGAGTATGTCAATTTAATCAATGATGATACATTTAATATGTATAAGTTATTGAAAGTATGTTTAAAAAATATAGAAAATGATGTTTCAGAAAAACTTGTTTTAATATATTTTTTGTGTCAAATTTTAAAAGGTCAGGGTTTTATGTTTAAATATCAAAAAACAGATCAGCCTTATGTAGGATATAGCTTTTTAAAAAATAGCTTTGTTGATAAGTTTAATATAGATTATAGTGTATATGGTCTTAGTGATTCATTAGTGAAACTTACATACTATATGACTGTTAAAAGTATTGACTTTTTGGAAAGTTTGGAAATAGAAAACAAAGATTTAATTCGATTATTCTCATTTTTAAATATGGTATTTAAAGAATTTGTAGGAATAGAAACTAAATCTTATACTAAAATATTAGAACTCGAGGAAATGTTAGGTTCTAATTAAGAAAGAGGATATATATGAATAATGCAATAGGAGTATTTGATAGTGGAGTAGGTGGACTAACCGTTGCTCGCGAGATTATGAGACAGTTACCCAATGAAACTATCTATTATTTCGGTGATGTTAAAAATTGTCCTTATGGTGATAAAACAAAGGAAGAAATAATAAAAAATACAGATAGAGCAGTGAAATTCTTAATAGATAAAGGTGTGAAGCTGGTTGTTTTAGCATGTAATACTGCGACAGCTGCGGCTCTAGACTATCTACAGAGTAAATATGAAGTCCCTATCATAGGAGTTGTTCAACCAGGAGCAAGACGAGCTATACAAGCAACAGAGAATAACAAAGTACTAGTATTAGGAACAAAGTTCACAGCAAACTCAAAAGTATATGATATAGAAATTGAAAATATCAATTCTGATATTATTGTTTTTGATAAAGCTTGTCCAGCTTTTGTACCGTTTATTGAATCAGAAGGAAATCTTGATAAAGAAGCTACTAAAAATTTAATATCTGATACATTAAGTAATACTAACACGTTAGGCGTTGATACTGTAGTTCTTGGATGTACGCATTATCCAATATTGAAGAAAGATATAGAAGATTATTATGGTAATAATATTAAAGTTATTTCTTCAGGAAGAGAAGCAGCACGCGAAGTAAGTACTGTTTTAGGATATGCAAAATTACATCAGAAAAAGCTAAATAAAAAAGAACACAGATTCTTTATTTCACAAGAAAGTGATAATTTTAATAGTATTGCTTCTAAGTGGTTAAAGAAAGATATTAATGCAGAAGTAGTTGAAATATAGGAGTGATAAAATGAAAGAATTGATTTTAGCATCAAATAATGCACATAAAGTTGAAGAAATTAAAAGCATACTGAGTGATTATAATATTCTAACTTTAAAAGATATTAATTTTACTGATGAGATTATTGAAGATGGATTAACATTTGAAGAGAATGCTTTAATAAAGGCAAGAACAATCTCAAAATACTCAGGAAAAACTGCAATAGCAGATGATAGTGGACTTAGTGTTGAACTATTAGAGGGTCGTCCTGGAGTTTATTCTGCAAGATATTCAAAAGAACAAACTGATTCAAAAAATATAGAGAAAGTTTTATCTGAATTAGATGGTAAAAAATCAAATGCTAAGTTTGTATCAGTTATAGCTTTAGTTAAACCTGATGGGACAGAATTTACTTTTAGAGGAGAATGCCACGGTGAAATTATCTCTGAGTTAAGAGGTAATAATGGCTTTGGATATGATCCTATATTCTATGTTCCAAGTTTAGAAAAAACATTTGCAGAACTTAGTTCTGACGAAAAAAATAGTATCAGTCATCGAAAAGAATCATTGGAGAAATTTTCTAATTTTTTGAAAGAAGAAAATAATGAAAACTAAAATAATACGAGAAGATTGTATTGCCTGCGGTAATTGTAATGCAATATGTCCTGATATATATGATTATGACGAAGATGGAATAGCGTATTGCATTATCGATGATAATAAGATGACTGAGGAAGTTGCTGAAAAGTATCGTAGTTTAGTCTTAGAAGCAAAAGAAAATTGTCCAACTGAGGCAGTATTTGTAGAAGAAGACTAGAAAGGAGAGAAGATTGAGCAATAAAAAGACAAAAAAAACAAGTAAAACTAATAAAAACAAAAAAGCCACTAAGGTTAGTGGTAAAAAGACAAGTGTAAAGAAAGCTCCAAAGAAAAATGTTATTCCCGTTTTGTCTAAAGAAGCCTATCGCGGATTATATTTTGTAATTTCTGTTCTTATAGTAATTTTAGCTGTTTTACAAATGGGATTTATTGGTAGATTTTTTGATGCACTTTTTAAATATTTACTCGGAAGTTTTAGTTATCTTATCTATATAATAATAGTTGCAACGCCGATATATTATATTATGAATAAAAAGCTAAAAACTCCAGCAATTATAGTAATATTATTAATTTTAGTAGATTTTCTATTTCAGTTAATTTACATTGGTAATAATGATAATAATTTGTTAGGTTTTAATGATATTTACAATAATAGAGTTAGTTTATATGGTGGAGGATTATTGTCTTATTACCCTGTTAAATTCTTAATTTATTTATTATCTTATTATGGTTCATTATTGGTGATAATATCAGCTATAATAACAGTTATATTTTTATATTTTAACATTAATCATAGGGAGTTAGTTTTAAGGATTAAACATCATATAGTTAATGCATTTGATAAAAATGAGTATATGGAAAATACTTTAGATGACTATCAGGATGAAGATGATATTATCTATGACGAATATAATTCATCTAATGTTAATAGAGAGAACTCTAATGAACAGAGATATAATAAAATTAAAGATAAAGATTTAGTTGTTGATATAAGAGAATTTAAAGAAGATGAAGAATTCTATGATGAGGAAATTATTCAAAGACCTACTAGAAAACAACCTAAATTAAATAAAGAACATATTACTGTTGAAGAAGAAACGGTTAATGAAATAGTTTCAGAAGAATCATATGATAATTATCAACTTCCACCAGTAACACTACTTAATAATCCAGTTAAGAAGAAAACTATTACTAAAGGTGATGTAGTAGAAAAATCAAAAATTCTTCAAAGTACATTTAATAACTTTGGTATAGAGGTTAAGATTGTTAAAGCAATAGTAGGACCATCGATTACACAGTTCCAAATCTTACCAACCCCAGGAACTAAGGTTAGTAAGATAGTAAACTTGAGTAATGATATAGCACTAAATCTAGCAGCTAAAGATGTACGTATTGAAGCACCAATTCCCGGTAAATCATTAATAGGTATAGAAATACCTAATACAGTAAATGAACTAGTAACGATGAAAGAGGTTTTTGTCAATGATGAAGATAATTCGCCACTATCTGTTGCATTAGGTAAAGATGTATCAGGTGAATCAATTTTCACTAGAATCGATAAAACACCTCACTTATTAATAGCAGGTTCTACCGGAAGTGGTAAATCAGTTTGTGTAAATACGATAATTACAAGTATATTATTAAAAAATAAACCTGATAAAGTTAAATTGATAATGATAGATCCTAAGATGGTTGAACTATCTATTTATGATGGTATTCCACACTTACTTACTTCTGTTGTTACAGATCCAGTAAAAGCAGCTGATGTTCTTCATAAAGTAGTTCTTGAGATGGAAAACAGATATAGAGAATTTGCAAGAGCTAGAGTAAGAAATATGGAAGGGTATAATCGAATAGCAGCTAAAGACCCAGATTATAAAGAATTACCATATATAGTTGTTATAATAGATGAATTGGCAGATTTAATGATGGTATCTTCTAAGGAAGTAGAAGAATCAATAGCTCGAATTGCACAGAAAGCAAGAGCAGCTGGTATACACATGATAATAGCAACTCAAAGACCATCAGTTGATGTAATTACAGGGGTTATTAAAACTAATATTCCATCGAGAATTGCGTTTGCAGTAAGTTCTAGTATTGATTCAAGGACTATCCTTGATAAATCAGGTGCAGAAACATTACTAGGTAAAGGTGATATGCTTTATTTATCAGCTGAATCTAGCAAGCCCGTTCGCATACAAGGCGCTTTCTTATCTGATGAAGAAGTAGAGAAAGTTGTTGACTTTGTTAAGAGTCAGTCTGAAGCACAATACGATCCAAATATGACACCAAGTGAAGTAAGTTCACAAAATGGAGGCTCATCCGATGAAGATGTAGATCCATTATACAAAGAGGTACTATTATTTATAGCTAAAACACAGAAAGCTTCAGCTTCATTATTGCAAAGAAGGTTTAAAATAGGTTATAATAGAGCTGCGAGAATAATAGATATGCTAGAAGAAGATGGATACATTGGACCTGTAGATGGAAGTAAACCTAGAAAAGTATTTCTAGAAAAAGAATATGCAGAGGATTATGAATAATGTTATTCCTACGCATATGTTTACATAAAATAATTTATGTAAACTAAATAATAAAATAGAGGTGAATAAAAGTGAAAAAAAATAAAAAATTATTAATTGGATTGTTAACTATAGTAATTATGGCGGTAATTGGTTTGTCTGCTTATGCGTATCAAAAACAACAAACGCTAAATAATAAACCAAAGGTAGAGAAGAAAAAAGAAGATTCTAAGTTAGAAGAATTAATCAAAGATACGACTTCTAAGTTTTATAAAGAGAATGATTTAAATAAAAAAATTGAAATTTTCAAATCTTTAGTTGATAAAAAAGATGAAATTTCAAAAGAGAAAAAAGATAAGCTAACTAGTGAGTATAATGATGCAATTAAAAAAATGCGTGAAAAAATTTCAAATAGCATTAAAGAAAAAATAAAGAAGGCTACTTTAAGTGATGATGATAAGAAAAATAACGAAAAAGTAGAAGTAGCTAAAAAAGAATTAAATGATTTACAGGTCTTATTAGATAAAGAAAAATCAATTATATTTGAAAAGAATGAAGATTATGATGCTGTTGTTCAAAGTATAAAAGATGCTTTAACTGCGCTTGATACTTCTAAAACTCCAGAATCAACTCAAACTCAACAATCTAGAGAAACACATTCTACACCTGATGCAGTGGAAGCTCCTGTTAGTCAACCTAATACTAGTTCTAATTCAAGATCATATAATTCAAATACTAGTACTTATGGTTCTGATTCAAATTATACATATAGACCAACAACTCCATCAAATAACAATACTACTAGCGAACCCGCAGGTGGCAATACTCGATCAACATCAACTATAACGCCTCCAGCAACACCAGAAACTCCAAGCACACAACCTACAGCAACACCAGGTAATACTGATTCAAATGCAAATGCAAGTGCATAACTATAAAATACGGGATAATTAGATTTATCCTGTATTTTTTATTGTAGCATATTATAGAATATGTTATAATTATTAGTGAATTAAATTTATATTTTAAGTTAGAAGGGTAAGTAAAAATAATGAATCTACCGAATAAAATAACATTATTTAGAACAATATTAATACCTGTATTTATAGTATTCTTATTAGTTGATATGGGAGGAAGTATGTCTATTCTAGGCGGAAGGAATATATCCTTAAATATCTTTATTGCAGCATTAATATTTATATTTGCGTCATTTACCGATTTTATCGATGGTTATTTAGCAAGAAAATATAATTTAGTTACAAATATGGGTAAATTCTTAGATCCATTAGCAGATAAACTTCTTGTAGGTAGTGCATTTATAGTTATGGTTGAATTAGGTTTAATGCACAGTTGGATGGTAGTTGTAGTAATTGCAAGAGAATTTGCTGTAACTGGTTTAAGACTTTTAGCTGTTGAAAAAGGTGAAGTTATACCTGCAGGTATCTTAGGAAAGCTAAAGACTATTAGTCAATTAATCGCTATAATTCTTATATTATTAGGAAATCCTATTTTTAATATAATAGATTTCAAACTAGATTATATTCTTTTATGGATATCAGTAATTTTAACGATACTATCTGGAATCGAGTATTTCAAAAACTCATTACATGTATTCAAATAATGTTAGTGATAGGTTCATCCTATCCTAGCATTTTTTTAGAGGTGGTTTTATAAATGAATAATATATTAAAAGATGAGGATTTTAAAAGAAAATTCCCTATAAAACTTGTTAAACGTAATAATGAATGGGCAAGTTGGTATGAAGATGAAAAAATAAATTTATTATCTAAACTAAAAAAATATAATGTAAGTATTTATCACATTGGAAGTACAGCGATTCCAAATATTTATTCTAAGGATATAATAGATATAATTTTAGAAATCTATAAAGATGATGATTTTGATAGTATAATTGATATTCTGAATGTAGAATGGGAACTACGTTGGATAGAAGACAATAGAGCTTTCCTAGTCAAAGGATATGGGGAGGATGGTTTTCAAACTAAAGTCTACCATCTTCACGTAAGAAGAAAAGGTGATATTGAAGAAGTTAAGTTTAGAGATGTTTTAATAAAAAATCCAAAAATAGCCAAACAATATGAAACGTTAAAATTAGATTTAGAACTAAGATATAAGTATGATAGAGAAGGCTATACTGCAGGAAAAACAAAATTCATAAAAGATATTATAAAAAGATATAGTTTACATAAATAACATTATGTAAATTTACTTCTTTTTTATTGAAATACTTAAATAATCCTTGAATTGCAACTATTGACCAAACACCTTCAAGTAAAACAAATCCCCATTGTTTTCCAATAAATGCATCTATTCCTAAAATTAGAGTACCAATGGCATTTAGTAATAGATAATTAAGTGAAGTTGTCTTAAGTTTTCCTAATTGACTAAATACAAATCCTATTAGTAATTAATAGTGATCCTAAAACTTGTACAATTATACCCATGTTTAACCTCCTAATTTTTTAGTAACTTTTATATTTTACCTTAATAGAAGATATAATTCAATACTAATCATCAAGTTTATCGATATTTTGCTTAATAATCTTTTTTGATTCATTAATGTATAGCATTGACGTATCACTGTTAGAATGCCCCATTTGTGTCATAATTATTGGTATATTACCATTTGTTTTTAGAGCTAGTTTTGTACCGTAACTGTGTCTTAATTTATGCGGTGACATTGGGACATTAAAAGCATCTGTATATTTCATTACTAATTTTTGAATAGCTCTTATTGATAATCCTGTTTTGTTTTTACTAATAAATACATAATCTTCTCTATTAAGTTTAAAAGGTAGGGAAGTAATATATTCATTTAGTCTATCTAAAGCAGATTTGGTAATTATTACTGTATCTACCTTATTACCTTTTCTGATAACATTGATTTCACTATTTAGAAAGTCTATGTCTTTTACTTTTAAATTAGCAAGTTCGTTGACACGAATACCACTCTTTAAAAATAGCGTTAGAATAGCTAAGTCTCTTGCTTTATCTCTTAAGAAGAATGATTTACCATGGTTAGACAAAGTCTTTTCATATTCAAACTCAACATACTGTAAAAATTCTTCGTCTTGAGAATCTAAAAATATCTTTTCTGATATTTTCTTTGATCTTGAAGACAATGTTTCTTTAACTCGATTAATAGGTATTTTAAGCATAACATTTCTTTCGAAATAAGCTTTACCTTGCTCAGTTTCACTTGTTACTGTAAGGAACTTATAAAGTGATCTCATAGCAGCTTTATAGTTATTTATAGTAGTCTGACTACGGTATTTACCATTAATTTGTTCACGAGATAGACTTTTGAAATAACTTTCCATTTCTTTTTTTGAAATATTTTCTAATGTAGAAAGACTGACATCTTTAATAAGTTCAGCATCAGATATAGTTTCTCTGATAGTCCAATTTAAAAAGTTCTTATAGGTTTCTAAATATCTATGCAAAGTTAATGGAGATAAATTGTCATAATATGTATCAATAAAATCTTCTATGTAGTCAGGAAACTCCGGAAGTATTTTGTTAATCTTTTGTTTATAATAATCACGTTGATTCATTGGTATTACTACATTCTCCTTATTTTTATAAATTATACATATAATATGTATTATACGAACAATTATATTATATCATATTTTGTTAATTCTTTCAATATATGTTTGTCCCCTAATATTTTTAATCTGATAATTTTATTATTATAGTTTTTATACTATTTGTTTTAAGTATTATTATTTTAAATTAATTTTGTATCAAAATATGATATAGTATATTTTATTTCTTAATATTAAAACCAATTACCGTATTTTTTTGCTTTCTGCTCTCTATAAAAAAATATCACCTATTTAAACGCCGTATAAGCGTCCTAGAATTATTTTTTGTATAATTATTCCAAAAAGCACTAAAAACGCTCAGAATTGATTTAAATGCCTATTTTGTTATTTTTTTGTTATTTTTATATTATTTATTATTAAATTAATGTAAAAAGCTATCTAAGTTTCCTTAGATAGCTTAAAGTTTATCGCTTAATTATACACGCTCAACTTTTCCAGATTTTAAAGCTCTAGCAGAAACCCAAACTTTTTTAGGTTGTCCGTCTACTAAAATTGTTACTTTTTGTAGATTAGCTTTGAATTTTCTTTTATTTGCGTTCATTGCGTGTGAACGAGTATTTCCTGAACGAGCTTTACGTCCAGTTACGTAACAAACTTTTGCCATGAATTAATCCTCCTTTTGGAAATAGTTTATTCATAACATTTACTACATACACAATTAATAATATAACATACCTTAACATAAATATCAAGTAAAAACTTTAATTTATAATAATTTTCTTTATGCAAACGATGTTATAAACAATATTATAATAAACGCTATGACAGAAGATACTGTTGTTCCTAGTGTCCAGGTTTTAAATGTAGTTTTAAAGTCTAAATTCAGATATTGTTTAAATAACCAAAATCCAGGATCATTCACATGTGAACAGAACATACTTCCTGCTGTGATGCTTAACATTATAAACACTGGTGAGTAACTTACAGTACTAACTAGTGGCTCGACAATAGCAAGTGTTGTTATTGCAGCTATTGTAGCACTACCTAATGATATTCTTAGTATAGCAGCTACTAAGAAGCTAATAACGATTGGTGATAGATTAAGACCATTAGTCAGTCTAATAATTTCATCAGTAACTTTAGAATCAACTAATACTTGTTTTAAACCACCTGCAGCACCATTAATTAGTAACACCACTGCAATTGTTTTAAGAGATTGGCTTAGTAATGGAACAATACTTCTTATTCTTAAACCTTTTGTTATCATTAATTCAATAATAGCTATTAATAAACTTATTATTAATGCAGTAACTGGGTTACTTATAATTGTTAAGAAAGCTTTTATTGTTTCTGATAAATTAGGTATAGCTAAAGCTATTGTAGGAATCGTAATTAACAGAACTGGTAATAGCATTAATAAGATAGCAAATGTAGTACTCATAGTTTGATTTTCAATCTTTAAAACGCTTATATTCTTTTCTTCAATATCTGAATTAACTCTTGTTTTTACTAAATTAGAATTAGTTAATAGTAAACCTCCAATAAAAGCTGTAGGTATAGCTACCATTAAACCATAGTAAAAAACCTCTGCCATGTTTAGTTTAAATGTTTTAGTGATAATACTTGGACTAGGATGCGGCGGGAATAAAGCATGAATAGTTAAAACCCCTATACTTGCGGGAAGAGCTAGATATATCTTATCTAGTTTTAACTCCTTTGCTACTGCAAGAATAATTGGAATTACTAAAATAAAAGCTACATCAAAGAATAAAGAAAAACTTATACACATTCCAGCTATAAGTAAACCTAATTGGATTCTCTTAACTCCAAATACACTAATCATTTTCTTTGCCGTAATCTCTACTGCACCTAATTCTTCCAATATTTTACCAAACATTGCTCCTAGACCTAATATTAATGACAAATGTCCTAGAAGAGATCCAGTCCCCTTCTCTATAGAATCTATCAATGTATTAGGGGAAAGTCCTAAAAATAATCCTAGAATAATAGCAACTATTAATATTGATAAAAATGGCTCAAAATGTAATTTTGTTATTAAAAATATAAGAGCACTAATACCAATAAAAACTAACAATAATTTATAGGAATAATTTCCTAAAAAAAATGCCAGTGAAGAGTAGATTATTAATCCTAAGATAATAAATATCTTATCTAATTTCATTATATTCTCCTTAATTTTTCATTAGGTAATTATAACATTATTAGTATAGATAAGTAAAGGTAAACGCTTTATAATTTATTTTTTTAAGAGATAAGCTATTTTTTCAAATGTTCTTGAGTTTCGTATAGTAACAGACTTATAGAAACTTTCTTTTATTAAATACTTATGATAGGAAGTTTTTAAGTAACTTGTTTCATTGTATTTACCCCAGAATACGGCATTTTTTCCGAAATGAACTGCTTCATCTTGTAGAGGCATTTGTTCTATACGAGCTCTCATAAGTGAATGGTCTATTTCATTTGTATAAAATAATACATCTTTTCTATATAAGTCGTTAAACCACCAGCTCGGTAAGTTTTCGAGTTCCTCAAGATATTCACTCTGACTAAGTATTACTTTATTAATTTTAAATGAATAACTATTCAATATCTTTGATATGTTTTGATTTACAGTATCGATGCTATCACTGGTATCAAATATTATATTTCCACTATTTATATATGAAATAATATTGGTATACCCTAAATGTGAAATCATATCCTTTAATTCAGCCATTGAAACTTTATTCTTTCCACCGACATTAATACCGCGAAGTAAAAGTACGTATTTCATTAGTTTCTCCTTTTATAGAAAACTCTCTATCATCGAAATAATAGAGAGTTTTATCATTATTCTTAAATTATGCTCTTGATACGTAAGAACCTTCTGCAGTATTGATAACTAATACGTCTCCTTCTTTAACGAATAGAGGTACTTGTAGAGTGTATCCAGTTTCAACTGTAGCAGCTTTAGTAGCTCCTTGTGCAGTATCACCTTTAACACCAGGTTCTGTTTCAGTTACAGTAAGTTCTACTGTTGTTGGTAAGTCAATTCCTAAGATTTCATCACCGAACATTAAGATTGAAACTTCCATGTTTTCTTTTAAGAAGTTTAATTCATATTCTAATTGTGCTTCAGGTACTTCGATTTGCTCGTAAGTAGCATTATCCATAAATACATATGCTTCACCAGTTGAGTAAAGGTATGACATTTTTTGGTTGTTAATTTGAGCTTTAGCAACTTTTTCACCAGCTCTGAAAGTTTTATCGTTAACAGCACCAGTACGCATATTTCTTAATTTAGAACGTACAAATGCAGCTCCTTTACCAGGTTTAACGTGTTGGAATTCCATTACTTTCCAAATGTTTCCATCAACTTCGATAGTAACTCCAGTTTTAAAATCATTAACTGATATCATTATTGTATTTCTCCTTTAAATTGTATTAATATTATTATAAATAAATTCTTTTTTAAAATCAAGGTATAAACTAATAATTTTAGTGTAATTTATACAAAGAAAACCAATAAACATTTTTAGTTTACATAATTATACTTATGTAAACTAAAGTTATTTACTTTCTTTTACAGCCTCTACCATGTAGATTCTATTACCTTTTCTAATAAACTTATCTTCATACTCAGTATGAACGTTCTCTTCTTCATAGACACTATTAGTTAAATCTAAAGAAAGTCTATTAAAAGTAAATCCGTATTTAGCATAACTCATTAAACTGTATTCGAATAAACCTTGGTTATCAGTTTTTTGAACTATTGTTTTATTTCCATTTAAGATAGTTTCATAACGTGCTAAAAACGTATGAAATGTTAAGCGTCTTTTCTCATGTCTTGTTTTAGGCCATGGATCAGAGAAGTTTAGATATAATTGATCAACTTCACCTTCAGCAAAATATTCTAGTAGATCTTCAGCATTTCCTGAAATAAGCTTTAAGTTTTCTCTATGAGTTTCTTCAACTTTATCTAATAGAAATGTTAAGACAGTTGGTTGTGCCTCCATAGCTATAAAGTTAATTTCTGGGTGTTTTTCAGCAAGTGTATGAATAAACTTACCTTTTCCACTTCCTATCTCTAAGTGTATTGGATTATCATTTCCAAAAATTTCTTTCCATTTCCCCTTATTATCCTTAGGTTGTAAAAATACAACTGGACTATTCTCTAGACGCTCTCTAGCATCTGCTCTATTTCGAACTCTCATTCATGCACCTTTCTATTTTAATTCTATTGTTT
>NZ_CAUQNQ010000037.1:0-13173 GCF_963519265.1 uncultured Gemella sp.
ACTCCTCCTAATACTGCACTCGCTAATAATATTGATAATTTGTATTTTTTCACAATATGAACTCCTTGTATATAAGTTTATACTAATTATTTTACTATTAATCTAATTAATAAGCAATATAAATTGTTTGCCTTTACAAAAAAAAGGAATGACTCAAAAATCGTGATTTCGGAAAAATCGATTTTATAGAGTCATCCCCGCAAAGTGTATTAGATATCAATAACCTACTTCGGCTATTAATTCTCATATGAAAAATTTTTTTATTTAGGATTCTTGGATTATCCCCATCCTTAAATTAGTTGTTTAACTATTTAATTCTACTTTTTTTCAGTTTTACGAACATAAATGATAAAATTATTACTCCTACAAATGCCATAAATGCTAACCATGTATTTTCTATTCCTACTTTATCAGTTAGCACTCCATTTACAGACAATAATATTGCTACAATGATAGATTCAAAAGTATAAAATATAGAAACTGTTGTCGTCCTATTCTCGTCACTTTTTACCAAATATTTATGCATAAATACATTAACCTGTATGCTCATTAAAGTGAAAAATATAATAAATAGCATAAATAGTATAAACTTAGCATATGCATTTTGAATAAAAATAAATATTAATAGAATTCCAAGATTTACAATTACAAAGAAATATAAAATGCGTAACTTTGATAATCTATTTGATAATTTTTCATATATTACACTTCCTAACATTCCACTAACTGAGATTCCTACCCAAACATAACCGATAATATCAGCATCTAATTTTTCAAATACAGCTTGCCACTGATTTGATGGTCCAAGATCTAAAATAGAAGGAATAACAAACAGTATCATAAGAAATACACTACTTTTTACATAAAGTGTTTCTTTTAACGAATTTTTCACCGTAACTATTGAACCTTTTAAATTCTCAATAGATATTTTTTGTGTCTGTTCTAATTTTTTCATAAATAAATATGTAAATAAAAACGAAATAATAAAAATTGACATACTCAATATTATCGACAAACTTTTATAATATACATACACGTACTTTGCACTTATAAATCCTATTACCGCTGAGAAAAATAGTGAATATAGTGAATTTCTAGAAAGAACTTTATCTATATCTATTTCTTCATTATTTTTATTGTTTACATTGACCAACCAACTTGTTAAAGTTCCAGATTGAAATGATTCTGCAATGGCAGATAATATTGCAGATATATATAACAATATTAAACTATTGCTAAGCAACAATATTAATCCAACAACCCTAAAAATCACACTTAGAAAAATACTATTTTTTGCTCCGATATTATCGGTGATTGCTCCACATGGAAGCTCAGTCATAAATGAAACCAACCAAAAAATCGATAAATATAACCCAACTTCAGTAAAAGAGAAATCTTTTGACAACAGATAAATATACAAAATCGGATTAAAGAATGATAGTGCTGTTGTAGATAAAATACTATACAAATAATAAAATTTGGTATTATTCATCTTTTCCCCCTACTATCTTATACATTTTTCCATAATTATCTCTTTCTAAGAACTTATAATCAACAAGATATCTCCTAATTAGAGAATAATCCGGATAAATCTCTTTAATTGCTTCATTTAATTCTTTCTCAGTAAACTCTAGTGATTTTTCCTTTAACATCTCTAAAACTATTTGAAGCACAGGTATCTTATTCTTCTCTTTTTTTGGTATTGTCATCAATTTTCCTTCTTTAAAATATTTCACTTTGATTTCTTCCATAATACCGCTTCCTTTCTGTTAATAAATTTTAATTTTTTATCTATTATTATACGAAAAAAAAATACAAGTGTGAAAATAAATCTCTAACATAGTTTAACCTATGTTAGAGATTTATGCAATCTAAATTAGTATTTATTTTTATTGACCTAAGACAAATACGTCTTCTGACTCTTGTTCTTCTTTTTTCGTTCCTTTACTTAGAAAAGAAACTTTATTAGCAATTATAGATATTTGATAATGTTTTACTCCATTTTTATCTGTGTAAACATTGTTATTCAAACTTCCTACTATATTAAGCAAGCTGCCTTTTTCACAATATTTAGCAGTATTTTCTGCAGTTTTTCCAAAAGTAGTAAATTCAAAAAATTCTGTATCGTAATTTCCATCTTTATTTTTAAAATCAGATTGGACAGCTAATGTAGCTTTAATATAGTTTACTTTCTTATCACTTTCTTTTAATTCTGGTTTTTTAACTAGTCTTCCTATTAATATTACTTGATTTAACATAATATATCCTCCCTTAAAATAATAATTTAGATTGCTATAAAAACAATTGGAAGACTCTAATTTTATGCAATTCTATGCGCCAAATATCTCATGATAATTTAAGGAATTATTTATGAATTAAAGTTACAAATACCTCTCCATCTTGTAAAAATTCAGCATTAATATAATTGTCTCCATCAAAATGAAGAACTTTCCCTGGTTCAACAATATGTACTTCATCATCATTTAAGTACACCTTAACTTCTCCTTTAACACAAGTAAATACTACCAAGGCTTCTGGATGGTTATGTTTCGCTATTAGTTCACCTTGTTTCCCTACTTTTTTTACTAATTTAAATCTGTCATGTTTTTTTAACAATCCCGCTTCTTCAAAAATTATTCCTACACTCATACTAATTCTCCTTGATTATAATTTTATATCTATTTCTTATATAAACGTTTTCATACTCTTATTATAAAACTTTTTTATTAACAAAACAAATAAAATTCATATCTTTTTCTAATTTTTTAAAAGTTGTTCCCATTTTAATAAATTGCTTTCTATTATCTTTTTTAAAACCGTTCTTAATTATTCTTAGTGAATTCATTACGCCTTCATCTGCCAATAGTCCCGATACTGTAAGTAGTGTCAGTTTATCATGCATATAATTGACCGTTTTAAATTCTGCTTCTTCAAATAACGATAACCAGTCCTCTTTAGATAATGGTGATACATTTACATTAATCGCATCAGATAATTGTTTTTTTGTTTTCTCGTAATTGTTCAGCAATAAGATATCATGAGTTAATAGTAATCCACCTGGTTTCAATACCCTATAATACTCACTTAGTGCCTTAGTCTTACTTTTATTACTAAACATAGTTAACATCGCTTCATTAATAATACAATCAAAACTATTTTCCGGAAATTCTAAATGGAAGGCATCAGCTCTAATAAATTCAATATTATTAAGATTATTTTTCATCGCCTCAAGTTGTGCTTCTAATATTGCTACTTTATCCACATCTATTCCTATGAAAGTAGTTTTTGGATATTGTTTAGCTAAGGCAAGAAGATTTACACCCCTATTACAAGCAACTTCTAGAATCCTGTCACCTTTTTTAAATTCTATATGAGCAACCAAAAAATTGGTACCTTTGATTCCTCCAGGTCTCAATCTAGTTTTACCTAAATTTTTTAAAAATTTGTGTCCCATTTCCTTCTTCATAATATCACTCCTTAATATATGTTATATTTATATTGTACAATAAATAAAAAACAAAATCTAGAAATAATTGATAATTACTATCGATTATTTCCAGATTCTTTATATTAATCCCTTTTTATTTTCCCTTATATTTAAAAAGCGTTGAGTCAAAAGTTCTAAATTAAAAAAGTTTACAAGAAAATTCATAAACTTTTCGGGAAGGCTCGACAAAATCTTGTTTCTACGAAATCGTGATTTTCGAGTTACACCCTTCTAAAAATCATTATAAGTATATGTTCCTTCACCTTTATTTTCAGTTGCAAAGCGAACTATTACTTTTCCTAATAAACTAGCCTCTATTGGACTATATTTTTTAGTCTTCCCTTTTAATACAAATTGAAAAATCGGCGCTACCTTCATAAATATTTCTTCTAAAAACCTATTATCATCGCGCCTGCTTATAAGGAGTGAAGGTTGAAAAATTCTAAGCGTTCCAAGATTCATCTCTTTTAGTTTATCCTCTAGTTCACCTTTTAGTGAATTATAGAAGTTTTTCGACTTGCTATTAGCACCTATTGCTGAAACAACATTAAAACTTCTTACCTTCCCTTCACAAAGCTTAGCGAAATTCACAGTATAGTCAACGTCAATCTTTCTTTGATTTTCTTTTGAACCTGCGATTTTTATTGTTGTTCCAAGAGCTGCAAAGACATCTGCATCATCTAGAATACTTGTATCGAATCTCATATTTTCAAAGTCTATAACTATCTTAGTTAATCTACCATCTTCTGGTAATCGTGATATAGAATTTCTTCCAAGAACATAAATCCTCTCGTAGAAATCACCACCTAATATTTCTTTTAAAATCTCTTTACCTACAGCACCCGTTGCACCTATTATTACTGCAGTATTCCCCATTTTAATTCCTCCTTAGAATAATAATAAAATTAAAGCCAAGATTGGTAAACCACCTTGCTTTAGAATAATTTTTTTATCACTAGTTAAACCACCGTAAATTGCAACAAGAATAATATAAATTAATAACATTCCTACAATTTCTTTAGGATTTTTTGATAAAAATGTTCCATAAAGAAGTCCTACTCCTATTAATCCGTTATATACACCTTGATTTTTAAATAATGTATTCAGATTAGGTCTTTGTAATTCCTCTTTTTCAATATTAAATACTCTACTTGTACTATCAGAATCTGTAGTAAAAGTTTCTAAATACATAATATAGAAAAATAATAGTGCTACTAATACTGTTAAAATTGTTGTTACTATACTCATTCTTTATACCTCTTTTATTTTAAATTATTATTAAATTTATTAAGAAGAATTTTCAACTGCTTAAAATCATCATCGGTAAATTTCTCATCAATTAACGTTCTAATATCAGTTTCTTTGACGCACTGATCTATCTTACTCTTAGAAAATTCTGTAATCTCAACTAACACTTCTCTGTTATTATCTTCATTACGTTTTTTTCTTACATATCCTCCCTCCTCTAATTTTTTTAAATGCCTTGTTATAGCTGCAGCATCTATTTCTAATATTTGTGCTATTTTCTTAGGTGTTGCAACATCAACTTCATACAAATATTTAATTATTTGGAATCTGGTTAAACTAATTCCCAATTTCTTTTCAAATATATCCGCAACTTTTCTTTCTAATATTTTTATGTCATGCAATAATTTTACATATTCTTTTACATTCATATTTTTCTCCTTTATCAATTGACTTGTCAATCATTTAACTATGGATAATTTACTACAATATAATTGACTTGTCAACTATATTTATTTGTAGGAATTTTTCCTACTTTAAATGTAAGGTATTTTCTAAAAGAAAAAAACTTCATGCATTATCATTTACAAACGTTTTCCAGTTGTATATAATGGTTTTATAAGTTAAATAGTTTAAATAAATAAGCAGTTTGAAATTTAAGATTGTTATACAAACTTTCGATAAAAAATTTTATAACACTGAAAACTATTTTAATTTAAATTTAATATTATACATAATTGAAGTTAAGGAGGAATTTTAAATGTTCTCATTTTTAAAAGCTTCAGCGCCTAAACCGAGAATCGACAGTGCTCGTACAGATGCTGAATATAAAAAACTTCGATGGCAAGTATTCTCAGGAGTATTCATTGGATACGCAGCGTACTATCTAATTAGAAAAAACTTCTCACTTGCTATCCCTTATTTAATTGACCAATACGGTTACTCTAAAGCTGACTTAGGGAAAGTTTCACTTGCTCTATCATTAGCTTATGGTTTCAGTAAATTCATCATGGGTAACGTATCAGACAGAAGTAATCCTAAGTACTTTATTACTATTGGTTTAGTTGCTTCTGCTGCTGTCAGCTTAATTTTTGGTCTTGTTCCTGCAGTGCTATCTTCATTAACATTAATGATTTTCTTATCAGCACTTAACGGATGGTTCCAAGGTATGGGGTACCCACCTGGTGCTAAAACAATGACTAACTGGTTCTCAGCTTCTGAGCGTGGTGCTTGGTGGAGTTGGTGGAATGTTTCTCACAACCTTGGTGGTGGATTAATCGGACCTCTTGCACTTGTAGGACTTTCTGTTTTTGGTGCTTGGCAATCATTATTCTACTTACCAGCGACTATTGCTATTATCTTAGCAATTATCATGTTCTACCTAATGAAAGATACTCCAGAATCTGAAGGTTTACCACCTGTAGATGAATGGAAAGGTGAAAAAATTGTAGAAAAAGTTGAATCTGCTCACACATTATCAGCAAAAGATATCTTCTTTAAATACATTATTAACAACAAATTCCTATGGGCTATCGCAGTTGCTAACGTATTCGTATACTTTGTACGTTATGGAATCATCGACTGGGCTCCTACATACTTAAAAGAAGTAAAACACTTCTCTGTTGATAAACAAAGCTGGGCTTACTTCTTATATGAATATGCTGGTATCTTCGGTATGTTAGCTAGTGGTTACTTAAGTGACAAAGTGTTCAAAGGACACCGTGCTCCTCCAATGTTATTATTCTTAACTGGAGTACTTGTTGCAGTATTCATTTACTGGAAAAACCCTCCAGGTAACCCACTTATCGACAACATCTGTCTAGTAGCTATCGGATTCTTAATCTACGGACCTGTTATGATGATCGGTCTTCAAGCAGCGGACTTAGTTCCACGTGTTGCTACAGGTACAGCTACTGGTCTTACTGGACTATTCGGTTACCTACTTGGATCAGCAAGTGCTGGTTATGTAATGGGTAAACTTGTTGACGTGTTCGGATGGGACGGAGGTTTCTACGCATTAATCGTTTCTTGTGTATTAGCATTCGTATTCATCGCATTAACATTATTCAAGAAAACATCTAAACAATTAGAAAACTAATGAAATAAAACATCTCTATCAACTAAGATCATTGATCCTCCTTAAATTGATAGAGATGTTTTTTTATAAAGAAAAATACGACTGATTTCTACAATCATCCGTATTTTTCTTTGTGTTTACTATAATATTAAATTCGACTTCAAATATTCTACTAGTTCACTTCTTTTTTTCGTATTAGTTTTTTCCATCAAACGTTTTTTATATGTATCTACTGTCTTTACACTTAAGAACAACTTTTCTCCGATATCAGTAAGTGTATATCCTTCAACAATGTATCTCCCCACTTCTTTTTCTCGATCACTGAGTTCTATCTCTTTATCTTCTTTAAATAATTCATAAAAAATTGTAGCATATTTTTCATTTAGGTATATATCATTTTTAAACATAACTTTATCTATAGCTTGAAGAATCTCCTCATGTGCTGTGCTCTTCGTTACATAACCTGAAGCTCCTAATTTAAATGCTTTCTTCATGTAAGATTTATCTTCATGCATACTTAAAATAATTACTTTCGTTTTTAATTTTTTTTCTTTTATTATTTCTAATATATCGTAGCCACTTCCATCAGGTAACGAAATATCGCATATAAAAAGATCGTAAGAGTCATTGCTAATTTTTTCTAAAAATTCTTTTTTACTTGCACAATCACCAATAACACTAAATTCTTCGTTATCTTCTAAAAGGACTTTAATTCCTAATTTTATCAATTTATGATCATCAATTAATAATATCTTCATTAGCCTGCTCCTCAGTTATCATTTCCGTTTTAAATCTACACATTAATATCGTAGAATACTTATCATTTTTTAATAGTTTAAATTCTCCAGAAAAATCAAAAATCCTTTCTTGAATACCATAAATTCCTAAACGCCCTTGTTCTTTTGCTAGTTCTACACGTTCTTTTGTTAATCCTACTCCATTATCTGCAATAGTAAGTATTATATAGTCTGTATTTTCATATAATTTTATTTGTACTTCCGAAGCTCCTGAATGGCGTTTTATGTTAGATAAAGATTCTTGAACAATACGATAAAGAGTAATATCAAAATTATTGTTTTTACCACCTTCATAATTTGTATAAAAATCAACATCTATACCATATAAATTTTTATAATCTTCTATATATTTACATATTACTTCACCTAAACTCAGCTCTGAACTAGGCGGTCGCAAATTAACAGCTATATTTCTAATGTTACTTAAACTATTTTCTATTTCTGACTGGATTAATAATAAACGTTCTTTTTTCTTCTGGTCACTTTCTTTATCAACTAAATTACTTATAAGAAATAGTAAACTAGCTAAAGATTGGCTAACTTCATCATGAAGTTCTCTCGAAAGCATCTTTTTCTCTTCTTCCTGAATTCTAAATATTTTATTTAATAGGTAGTTATTTAGTTTCTTATTCTTTTTATTATTTTCAACCATTTCGTTTATGGAACTGACAAGAACATGGAAATCGCGACTATAATTTTCTTTCTCTATTTTTGTTCTATAATCACCTTCACGAATAATCTCATCAGTCACAGAAGTTAAATCTTGAACAGGTCTTTCTATTAATTTTGAAACATAATATGCGATAACTAATAGCATCACAAATACTATCATATTCAAAATCAATATTCTTAAAAACTGACTATACGTCTTCATATAAATATTTTTTGTGTAAAATCCAACTCTTACATACCCTATATTAACATCATCTATAGGAGAAATATACTCTAATAATTCTCCTCTTGAACTTCTATATTTTTTAAAATTATTTATCTGTTCATCGTTAAAAGTGGCAATCTTTTGGGGAACTTCTTTCAACGTCTTACCTAATATATTTTTTTCATTATCATAGACAATAATATACGCAACTTCGCTATTCAATGAAGCACTATGTATTTTTTGATGTATTTCATACGTGTTTTCTGTTTTTATATTTTCTGAAATATTTCCTGACAATTGATAGTAAGTCTGTGTAATTCTATCTTTAAGTGCACTTTCCAAAATATCTTTATTATTAACATACGTATAGGCTAATATTACACCTAAATATATAGTATAAATTACAACGAAAAATATAATAATTTTATTTTTTATCTTTAATTTTGCCATATATTAATCCTCACTTATTAAATTAGGATAATCGCTAGCCTTTGTTTCTTCATACTTTTCTATTTGAAGCTGTGATAATGTATTCTTTATAGAACTATCTTTTTCAATAGATAATAATATTTGTTTAAGCTTATCTTTTTCTTCATAGTTTTTGTGAGTTACTACTGGTCCTGTTGCTACTTCAGGGAATGTTTTTACTATTTTTATATTAAGTGCTGTATCTGGAAAATTATTATAAAGATACTGTAATGCCCAGTCATCAACAATTGCAGCTTTAACAGTTCCATTTGCTACTTGATTTATCGATTCTTCATGACTATGAGTAAAATAACTATTACTGAAAAACTTATTCACAGACATACCATTTTTTTTCAAATAATCATTCATCGCTAAATATCCAGAATAACTATAAGTATCAACAAAAGCAAAACTCTTGCTCTTTAAATCATCGATAGTATTTATATTAGAATCCTTTTTCGCAATAACTATAGGATGATAGTATGTTTTTCCCCTATTAGGTCTAGCTAAAAGTTCTAATGACTCTTTATCTTCATATAGCGAATATGCCCCTGTCGATAAGAATGCTACATCTATCTTGTTATTTTTTAATAATACATTTATATCTCTATAACTTTTTTTCTGTATTAGCTTCACTTTTTTGTTCAACTTTTCACCGATATAATTAGCCAGTTCTTTCTCCAAGATATAGCTCTTATTATCGCCAGTTACGGATATCAATCCAATTCTTAAAGTTTCATCATCCTTAGCACTATTATCAACAGTTTCTGTAACTTCTGAAAAATCAATATACTCCTCTTGTTGAGTTTTTAAAACAAAGGGAAGTATTATCAATAGCACAATAGAAAGAGTCACTATAAGAAAACTTGTAATCATTCTCTTCATTTTTCCAAATCCTTCATATTTATTTCAGTATTTTACCGAGGTAACTCGACAAAATCTTGTTTCTACTAAATCATGATTTTCGAGTCACTTCCAAATTTATCTTTTATTAATAGTATAACATTTTCTTAATAATGAAAAAAGAGAAATCATTAACTTCTTTGTGATAATCGTAATATCTTAGTTCATTATATATGATAATCAGAACAAATGTACTATCGATTCCACTAAATATTAGTTATTATTTAAATTTTTCACCTTAAAAATAGAAAAAGAGCGATTAAAAACCACTCTTTTCTCTTACTTATCTAGATACTTGCTAGCCTCTCTTATACTTAGGTTAGCCATACCATTTTTATTTTTTTCTATAAACTCTCTAACCCACTCTGGATTAAATTTTGAATAATCTCGAAGTGCCCAACCTATAGCTTTATTAATAAAAAATTCACTATCACCTAGGTTGTTTACTAAAATTCTTTCTAAAACTTGTTTATCTACTTTTTCTTTAAGTGACAATTGGTACAAAATAGCTACTCGTTTTAACCAAATATTACTATCCTTACTCCACTCTAGCATTATTTGATCATAACCTTCGATACGAATAACCAAACTACCTACAACCTTAGCAAGTAAATCAACAGTGTCCCACCATGATTTTGTCACTATTAGATATTTTAATCTTGAAATATCTTCTCTTTTTAAGAATTTCTGCATGGCCTTTAAATAATAAACAACTACATATTGAAATTCCCTTTCTTCTTTATTCCAGCAATTTTCAACAAAATCCCAATCAATGGTTTTAGTCTTTCTTGCATCTGGAAAATATTTTTTATAAATTTCTGTTCTAGTTGCACCACGTACACCTAAAAATCTAAACTTATCTTGCATATACTTTGACATTGATTCTGCAAGAAGTTCATTACTATTTTCTTCAAGGTCAGTTATTAAATCTAATAATTTCATAATTTATAATAGAAATTCTTATCTGTTATTTTCTAAACTTGCTTTAATGAATCCAGCGAATAATGGGTGTGCTTTTTCTGGACGAGATTTAAATTCTGGGTGAAATTGACCAGCTACAAACCATGGATGTTCAGGAATTTCCACGATTTCAACTAACTTACCATCTGGACTAACTCCTGATAATACCATTCCTTTTTGAGTTAAACGATCACGATAGAAGTTATTGAATTCATATCTGTGACGGTGACGCTCAGTAATATTGATTTCTCCATATTCTTTGTGAGCTACAGATCCTTCTGTCAATGTACATGGGTAGCTTCCTAAACGTAAAGTTCCTCCCATTTCTACAACATTTTCTTGGTCAGGTAGTAAGTTAATAATTGGGTATGGTGTGTTTGGATCTAATTCTGAAGAATGTGCTCCAGTTAAGCCACACACGTTACGTGCAAACTCAACAGCAGCAAGTTGCATACCTAAACAAATACCGAAGAACGGAACTTTGTTTTCACGTGCGTATTTAATAGTAGTAATTTTACCTTCAACTCCACGATCACCAAATCCACCTGGTACAAGGATTCCATCTGCATCTTTAAGATACTCATGAACATTTTCTTCTGTAATATCTTCAGATTGAATCCAATCAATTTTCACCTTAGCATTATGTTTATATCCTGCATGTTTTAGAGATTCTACAACTGAGATGTAAGCATCGTGAAGTTCTACATATTTACCTACTAATGCGATTCTCACATCTTCTTTTAAGTTATCTACTCTATCAACTAACGCTAACCATTCAGTCATATCTGCTTCTGGTGCAGTTAATCCGAAGTGTTTTAAGACAATATCGTCGATTTTTTGAGCTTTAAGATTTACTGGTAATTGATATAAGTTACTTACGTCACGACTTTCAATAACATTTTGTTTCGGAATATCACAGAATAATGAAATCTTCGCACGTAACTCGTCATTTAGAGCAAGTTCGTTTCTAACTACAATAATATCTGGTTGAATACCTAAACCACGTAATTCTTTAACAGATTGTTGTGTTGGTTTAGTTTTCATCTCTCCTGCAGCTTTAATGTACGGTAATAATGTACAGTGAATAAAACATACATTTTCACGTCCTAAATCACTACGGATTTGACGGATTGCTTCTAAAAATGGTAAAGATTCGATATCTCCTGTTGTTCCACCGATTTCTGTAATAACAACATCAGCATCACTAGATTCCCCTGCTAGTAATACTCGTGATTTGATTTCATTTGTTACGTGAGGAATTACTTGAACTGTTCCTCCTAAATAATCTCCACGACGTTCTTTTTCAATAATTGAAGAATAAACACGTCCCGCAGTTACGTTAGAATATTGACCTAAGTTAACATCGATAAATCTTTCATAGTGCCCTAAGTCTAAGTCAGTCTCAGCTCCATCTTCTGTAACAAAAACTTCTCCATGCTGATATGGACTCATTGTTCCTGGGTCAACGTTTAAATATGGATCAAATTTTTGTAATGTTACTTTTAATCCTCTATTTTTTAATACACGACCTACTGATGCCGCTACAATACCTTTTCCTAATGATGATACTACTCCACCTGTTACAAAAATATACTTTGTCATTGTGTTCTCCTTCTATTAAAAATAATAAACCCCCTACGAAATTATCGCAGGGGGTGGTTTCTTAAATCACTCTTTAAGAGTGCCCGTATATTATTCTAGCATAACGCTAAATTTTTAGCAACTAAAATAATTCGATATATTAAATTTTTCTTTCTAGTATTTATTAAAAGAATTTGAATGAACTAAATGGATAGTATCTTAAGCTTACTTTCCCAATCATTGCTTCTTTCTTAACAAATCCAAATACACGGCTATCTGTACTGTGTTGTCTGTTATCCCCTAATACGAAGTACGTACCTTCAGGAACAGTTTTAGATTTTGTACTACTTAAAAATTCAATATTAAAATCTGGTGTGAATGGTGCAGTTCCAGAAGCTTTAGCTTCTTTAATTTTTTGAGCTAAGTATGGCTCTTCAACTTTCTGACCATTCACATATAGTACATCATTTCTGTATTCTATAGTGTCTCCTGGAACTCCGATTATACGTTTAATATAATCGTCAGTTTCATTTGCATGGAATACAACTTCATCTCCACGCTCATAATTTTTACTGAATTTATTAACGAAAACTTTATCGTTATCAGCAAATGTGTAATCCATCGAATGTCCTTTTACAGTAAAAGGTGCGATAAGATATGTGCTTATAAGCAGATAAATAGCAATAGAAACTACTACAACTACTACCCACTCCATAATTTCTCTTAAAATTTTCACTGGTATATCCCTCTTTTATTTTATTTATGATTAATAATTCTA
>NZ_CAUQNQ010000038.1:0-13140 GCF_963519265.1 uncultured Gemella sp.
GTGGTTTATTGATATCTAAATTCGCTTTATAAAAGCTTTTTAGATATCTAATAACCTGTGCGGGGGGGACTCGACAAAATCGATCTCTTCGAAATCGCGATTTTTGAGTCACTCCCTGAACAATAGTATCTGAGTCTAATTAAGCTGAAAAAGGTATTGTATAAAAAAATTCTAAATAGCAATTCTGACTCTTTGTTAAGCTCTTAGTAGCAAAAAATTCCAAAAATCTAGGTAGCACCATATTACTTAGATTTTTGGAATTTATGAAATTGTAATATTTCAGACGTTAATGTTGATAAAGATTAGAATCCACTATAGTGCAAAATACACTCTAAAGATTAATCCAAAAGATTATTCTCCAGAGTGTATTTTCATTATTTACTAAAAACGTTTTTTCATTCAGAACATTTTTTAAGAATTTTTTAGCTTCCATTTGAGCACCTTCTAAAGCGTGAGATGCTGCCCATCCGCATTGTACTTCGTTACACGCTGGTACTTCAGTAGTAACAAGAACATCTTCAAGTGCTTTAGCAAGTGCTTCTTTTACTTCTTTGTAACTATCATTATTAATAACTGATAGGTAGAAACCAGTTTGGTATCTCATTGGACCAAAATCTAATACATTATCAAGATGATTTCTGATTAGTTCAGTGATTAAATGTTCTAAAGAGTGAAGGTTAGGCATTTCTAAGTGTTCTTTATTTGGTTGGTAAAATCTAATATTATATTTATATATTTTATCTCCATTATCATCAGAATACACACCAACTTATCTAATATATGGTTCAACAACTTTAGTATAATCTAGGTTGAAACTTTCACAACAGATTTTTGCTGTGTTTTTTTATTTTATTTTTTAGTATCTAATTTGATTATACAATCTCCCATTATATTTAATTGAGAACTTTATACTTTATTTTTTCCAGATAAACTACAGAGAATCATAAGGAAGAGATTACCTACGAAAATAGTATTTTCGACAACAACTATTTTAAGGTAATCTCTCCCTTTTTTTTAGAAAATATGGTATAATTAATAAGATTATTATGGACAAATAATAATTTAATATTAGATGTATTGCTAATATTAAATATAATTTTGGAGGAAATTCAAATGGAAACTAAAAAATTAGGAAAAGTAGAAATTAACCCAAGCGCCTTAGCAGTAATAGCTAATATTGCAACTACAGAAGTAGAGGGTGTAGCAAAATTATTAGGAAAAAAAGTTTATTCACGTGGAGTTGAATTGGAATTTGCAGGTACGGAACTAATCATTGATGTATACTGTAACTTAAAAGCAGGTTATTCAGTAACTAAAACAGCTAGAAAAATTCAAGAAAATGTTAGAAATTCTATTTTTAATATGACAGAAATAAATACTAAAACTGTTAATGTAAATATTATAGGAATTGATTTTTAAAATAGGAGATATAAATGAAGAGCAGACACGAACTTAGAGAAGCAGTTTTTAAAATTTTATTTCAAGTAGAGAATACTGAATTAGATTTTATAGAACTATTAGATTTAGAACAAGAGGAAATTTCTACTAGTATTTATGTTAATAAAACATTAACAGAAATATTAGAGAAAAAAGATGAGATTGACGAAATAATTTCAAAAAATTTAAAAGATTGGAAATTAGAACGTCTTTCAAAAATGGATAGACAGATTTTACGTATTTCTGCATATGAAATACTATATAGCGATATTCCGTATAAAGTTTCAATTAACGAAGCTGTTGAACTTTCAAAAAAATATAGTGAAAAAGATGAAAGTTATAAATTTATCAATGGAGTATTAAAAGGAATCGTAGAAAACTCAACAAAATAAGAGGTAAAGTTAGATGGGAGAAAGAACATATCTAACCGTTACAGCATTAAATAAATATATTGAGAGGAAATTTTTATTAGATCCATACTTAGGAGAAATATATATTAAAGGTGAGATATCTAATTTTAAACTTCATAATAACAATAATATATATTTTTCTATAAAAGATGAAAATACAAGAATAAATGCAGTATGGTTCGGAGCAAAAACAAAAGACTTTAAAGATGGAGATACAGTTCTAATTAAATCGAAGATTAATTATTATTTTCCTCGAGGAGAACACAATCTACTAGTTTCAGATATGAAAAAAGATAGAATAGGAGAACTTTATCAGAAATTTTTAGAGTTAAAAGAAAAGCTTGAAAAAGAAGGACTTTTCTTGCCACAATACAAAAAACAAATACCAAGTTTTTGCCAAAATATTGCAGTAGTTACTGCTAAAACAGGAGCAGCAGTTCAGGATATTACAAGAACGATTCAAAGGCGTTTTCCTATCGCAAAAATTAATATTTACTCAACTTTGGTTCAAGGAGAAAATTCAGTCCAAGATATTGTTAAAAATATTAAACTAGCTGATGATGGAACCAATGATGTAATAATTTTAGGTCGTGGTGGGGGTTCAATAGAAGATTTATGGAGTTTTAATACTGAAGAAGTTATTAGAGCTATATTTAATTGTAAGACTCCTATTGTTACTGGAATTGGACATGAAACCGATACGACACTAGCGGATTTCGTATCTGACAAGCGGGCTTCCACACCGACTGCGGCAGCAGAATTAGTGACGCCGAATATAGAAGATATAAAAAATAGAATAGAATTTAATCTTGATAAATTAAATAATACTATTAGCTATATTATTCAAACATATAAGAATAGAATAAATAATAGCGAAAATAATCCATATTTCAAAAATTATTCTAGAGTTCATATTGAGTATAAAAAGACTGTTGAAATGTTTGAAAAAGATCTTAATAAATCTATACAGTTGTTGTTAAAAGATAGAAAACAACAACTAATAAATTCTTCGGAAAAGTTTATTAATTTTGATTTATTGGCAAGATTTAAAGAAAGTTTTACTCAAGAGCTTAATCGTTTAGAAGCAAACTCACCGTTAAATATTATGAAGAAAGGATATTCGGTATCATTTCTTGATGATAAAAAGTTAACATCTGTTAAAGAAGTTAAGGTAGGAGATGAGATATCAGTTCAGTTAATCGATGGTAGTCTAGAATGTAAAGTGAACAATATATCCGATAAAGGAGTTAAGTAATGATTAAAGAAAATTTCGAAACAAGTTTAGTGAATTTAGAGAAAATTGTTGCTGAATTAGAGTCAGGGCAATTATCATTAGAAGATTCATTAGAACGCTACAAAAATGGAATAGATTTAATAAAACATTGTAATAAGCTAATAGATAAAGCTGAAAAAGAAGTAGTTAAATTAACTAAGGATTTCAAAGAAAATGAATAATTTTAAAAGTTTCATAGAAGAAAATAAAACCAAATTAAATACTTATGCTAAAGAATACCTTGAAAAATTGGAGATGCCTGATTTATTAAAAGAATCTATTCAATATTCTTTAGTTAACGATGGGAAAAAGATTAGACCACTCTCATTTTTATATTTGCTTAAGTATTACGGAGTGGACTACAGCAAATATTTTGATATTGCATTAGCTATTGAGTTAGTACATACTTATTCATTAGTTCATGATGATCTACCTGAAATGGATAACGATGATTATCGCTGGGGCAAACTTACGAATCATAAAGTTTTTGGACAAGATGTTGCGGTACTTACAGGGGATGCAATGTTAACATTAGCGTTTGAAGTGCTAAGTGAATGCGCTGTTGAACCTAGCTTAAAGGTTAGATTAATTAAACAATTTGCTAATTATTCAGGTGCGATGGGGATGATTGCTGGACAAGTATATGATGTGAAGCAAAAAAATTATGATGTAGATGCAGACTATTTAAGAAGGATGCATAGTTTAAAAACAGGGCGTTTAATTGAGTTACCTATGGACTTCGCATGTTTAGTAGCGGATAAACTTGATGAATACAACGATGTTAAAGAATTTGGACAGCAATTAGGTATTGCTTATCAAATCAAAGATGATATTCTTGATTACTATGGTGACTTTGAAAAAATCGGGAAATTACCAAGTGATGAAGATATGATTACATACCTTAGTTTTTATGGCATTGAGGAATGTGAAGAATTACTTAAAAAACATACACTTAACGCTATTAATGTGGCAAAACACCTTAATAATAATTTACTAGAAGATTTTGCAAATTATTTATTAAAAAGAGAAAAATAGTTTACACAGTTTAAAACAAAATCACTGTAGATTGATATTTCCAATCCATAGTGATTTTGTTCATAAAAATAAAAATTCGAGTCTGGATTTTTTTCATGCCCCGGATTTATTATACAACCAAATATGAAAAGGTAAAAACCACGAAAGTTTAGGGGTAAACTTCGTGGTTTTTTACAGTATAAATATTAGTTTAACTTTAGGGAATAGGTTGCTCATAAACTAATATATTTTAAAATGTTGGCTGTAGATTACTGGCACAAACATGAGGATTACTTATTAATTGTAAAAACTAAAAGTAGTTTGCTTCTACAGTTGACAAATTAATACTGTATTTTTTTGATATAATCAAAAAATTGAGACCTATTTTTGACCCTAAACATAAAGTAAAATACTTTACATAATTATTATACTAAAAAAAATAATAAATTTAAAGTATTTGTGTAAATTTTATCAATGAAAATGTTTTTATACTTTATTTTCGGGTTTTAAACTTTTATTAAAGTTAGTTTAATGGTAAAATTAACTAAAAGATTATAAATTTAATGTAAGCGGAGTTGAAAATTAATGAAAGTATTAGTAGCAGTTAATGAGTTTAAGGGCTCATTATCATCAGCAGAAATAGGAAAAATTATTTCCAATAAACTTAATAATAACTATAAGAATATTATTACATATACTCAAGTAGTTGCTGATGGAGGAGATGGATTTTTAACATTATTTAAGGGGTTTACAAATAATAAATTTAGAACGGTTAATGCAGCATTACAAGAATGTGATGTCAATTATCTTTTGAATGAAGAGAGAAAAGAAGCGGTTATTGAGGTAGCGGAAGTAATAGGGATAAAGCAATTAAAAGATGAACAAAAAGATCCATTTAAAATTACAACAATCGGTTTAGGAAAGTTAATTGTATTTCTTCTAGAAAAAGGGATAGAACATTTTATTATAGGTCTTGGTGGAAGTGCGACAAATGATTGTGGAATAGGAATGTTAAGTGAATTAGGTATTAAATTTATAGATGAAAAAGGACAATTGTGTAAACGTGGCATTAATGACTTAAGTAAAATAGATGTTATTGATAATAAAAATATTAATTCTAAATTAACTAAAGCAAGGTTTAGTATTATAAGTGACGTTAGCAATCCGTTGATAGGAAAAAATGGAGCGACGTATATATTTTCAAAACAAAAAGGTTTGGATGAGAATAAATTTGCAGAAGTTGATAAATATATTGAAAAATTTTCCAATAAAGTTAATTTAGCTACTGGAAAAAATAACACTTTCATCGAAGGTAGCGGTGCTGCTGGCGGATTAGGTTATGCTTTTATGTCTTTTTGTAACGCTACTATAGAATCGGGCTCAGAGTTTATGATAGATTATCTAGAGTTAGAGAAAATTATTCGAGATGTAGATGTTGTTATTACTGGAGAAGGTAAATTAGATAAACAGAGCTATATGGGAAAAGCTCCAATCGAAATTGCAAGAATAGCAAAACGATTTAATAAAAAAGTTATTTTTTTAGCGGGTAGTATTTTAGATGATGAATTATCTGAATTAAATGAAGATGATAAAAAATTAATTGATGCATCGTTTTCAATTCAAAGGAAATTTGCGCCATTGAATATAGCAATGGACAGACACATTTCAAAACGAAACATTGAAAATACAATTGTTCAAATATTTAATATATTGGAGTTTAGTAATGGATAAAAAGAATAATATACTGATGGGAATATTTTGTATAATAATGTCAGGTTTCGGTTTTTCATTGATGGCGTTATTCATTAAATTATCTGGAGATTTACCATCAATGCAGAAAGGTTTTTTTAGAAATATTATAGCTGTTGGAATTTCGTCAATTCCTTTAATAAAGCACTGGAAAAATATAAATCTACCAAGTGATAAAGTTTCTTGGAGTGTTTTAATCTCAAGGAGTGTTTTCGGTACAATAGGCTTAGTATTTAACTTTTATGCAATTTCACATATTAGTCTTGCTGATTCGACAATTATACAAAAACTTTCACCATTTGTAATAATTATACTATCTTATTTTTTCTTTAAAGAAAAAATGACAATGTTTCAACTTTTAGCAATTATTATTGCATTTATAGGTGTAGGATTTATTATAAAACCTACAGGTGATGGATTAATAAGTACAGGAGCTCTAGCAGCACTTTTAGGGGCATTTTGTTCGGGTATTGCATATACTTGTGTAAGGTATTTAGGTACGCATAATGTCTCAGGAGAGTTTATAATTTTCTTCTTCTCATCATTATCAACAATATTATTATTACCTTATTTAATTTTTGATTATCGTACGATGACAATGTATCAACTATCGATGCTAATATTAGCTGGGGCTTCTGCTACAATAGGACAGTATGGAGTAACATTTGCTTATAAGTATGCAGCAGCGAAAAATATATCAGTGTTTGATTATTCACAAGTATTGTTTTCGGGAATTTTAGGATTTATATTTTTTAGCGAGTTACCAGACTTGCAAAGTTTAATCGGATATATTATAGTTATTTCTGTAGGGATTATTTTAGTTTTTAAGAGTAAATAAAGGAGATAAACAATGAAAAGAAAAAGAATGGGAATAATGACAATTGTATTCATTATTCTATGTACAGTTGTATTTTACGTTATTCAAAGTAATAAGATTACTTGGTTTAATAAATTTATAAAAGATGAAAATAAGAGTACTAATGTGTTAAAAACAGAAAATGTAGCTAAAGCACGTGATGGAATTCGTGGAGTAACACAACCTTCTCCATTTATAACGACAACAAGAGGAATAGAAAATAACTTGCTTCAAAATGCTAATGGAAGTTTAATAGGTCAATTAATCTATTTACAAAAAGAGAATCTTCCAGAAGCAGAACAAAAGTTACTAGTTAATAATAAAGATGCTACTCAATATGTACTTGGTTATCTTGCTGGTCAACAAGCAGCACCATTCGAACAAGGAGAAACTGTTGAAGTTAATAGGAAGTTTCCTTACTATATTCAATGGGATAAACGTTGGGCTTATGATAAATTAGGTGGGACAAACGTCGCTATAGGTGGTTGTGGACCAACTTGTGTAGCGATGGCTCTAAGTGGAATATTAGATGATAAATCAATTACGCCAAAAAACATCGCTGAAAAAGAAGATGCTAGCGGATACTTTACAGACGTAGGTACAAAATGGAGTTTCTTCGATTATATTGCTAAAGAATACGGAGTTAAATCAACTGGTGTACCACTTAATGAAGAAGCTATGAAATCTGCATTAAGTAAAGGAAATCCAATTATCGCCTCTGTTCATCCAGGTAAGTTTACAACTGTTGGACATATTGTTTTGATAACAGGAGTAGATAACGAAGGGAAATTTATAATTAATGATCCAAATAGCTATACAAGAACGCTAAAAAAATGGTCTTATGACGAATTAAAAACTGAAATAGTAGCTATGTGGGAATTTTCAAAATAAATTATATAGATAAATCCTCGAATTTCAAATGAAATTTGAGGATTTATTTTTTTATAAACAGGAGTGTATGATTAAAGAACGTTCGAACCAATAATTTGATAAAACATTTGAAAACCTTTATAATAATACTTATGTAATTTGCGATAATTAATGTTTTATATGATTTAATCGCAATAAATATAAAAGATGGAGGAAATAAAATGTCAGTTCTTGATATAAAAAATTTAGAAGTATCAATTAATGAAAAACAAATATTAAAAGGACTAAATTTAGAAATTAAATCTGGTGAGATACATGCCGTAATGGGACCAAATGGTGCAGGTAAATCTACTCTAGCATCAGCAATTATGGGTCATCCAAAATATGAAGTAGATGGTGGAAGTATTTTATTAGATGGTGAAGAAGTACTAGAAATGGAAGTTGATGAAAGAGCTCGCGCTGGTCTATTCCTAGCAATGCAATATCCATCTGAAGTACCAGGAGTACCAACTTCAGAATTTATTAAATCTGCAATTAATGCACAACGTGAAGAGAATATTCCTTTAATGCAATACATTAAAAAATTAGATAAGACTATGGAATTTTTAGAAATGGATCTAAAAATGTCTCAACGTTATGTAAATGATGGTTTCTCTGGAGGAGAAAAGAAACGTAACGAAATATTACAAATGATGATGTTAGAACCAAAATTTGCTATTCTAGATGAAATCGACTCTGGATTAGATATTGATGCATTAAAAATTGTATCAAAAGGTGTTAATAAAATGCGTGGTGAAAACTTCGGTTGCTTAATTATCACTCACTACCAAAGATTATTAGATTATATTGAGCCAGATTTTGTACATGTACTTATGGATGGGAAAATCGTAAAATCAGGTGGACCTGAGCTAGCACTTCGTTTAGAAAAAGAAGGTTATGACTGGTTAAAAGAAGAGGTTTAATATGGAGAATAATAAATTAAAACTAAGTATTAAAACTTTACAAAGCATCTTTTCTAATACAAATGAACCTACATGGTTTTTAAATACTAGAAAATTAGCTTTATATAAGAGTTATACACTACCTTTTCCAAAATTAGAGTCTATGGAGTTAGAAAGATGGAACTTATTTAATGTTTATTTTTCAACTCTAAGATTAGAAAATGAAGGAAATGTAAATATAGCCGAATATGGTATTAATAGCGATGATTTTGCTGTAGTTCAAAAGAATAATACTATTGTACATATTAATATTCCAGAAAAATATGCTGATAAAGTTGCTATTAAAGATATTTTTTCTGCTATGAATGATGATCACATAAAAGATAGTTTTATGAGTGTAGTTGATTATGCTGAAAGTAAAGTAACAGCTGTTCACTATACACTATTAAATGCTGGATTATTTATTGATGTTAAGGATAATGCTGTTATTGAAGAACCGCTTCAATATATAGTGATTTCTGATAAAGAACAAAGTTTATTCAACCATGTAACTATTCAGGTTGGAAATAATGCAAAATTCAACTTTATTGAAAACTACGTAAATAATCAAAAAGAGGATAAGGCTCCATTCAGTTTAGTATCTGAAGTAGTTGCACATGAAGGAGCTCAAGTTAACTATAGTTCAATTACGAACCAACCAGGTGAAAAACGTGGAACTATTTTACGTCGTGGTTTAACTTATAGAGATTCATTAATTAACTGGAATGTTGCCGCAATGGATGAGGCAGACGTATATCACGATAATACAACGAACATTCTAGGAGATGGTTCTGAAGCTAACCTTAAGATTGTTACTTTAGGAGTTAAAGAACAAAAAACTTACTTCAATAGTGAAGTAGTTAACCAAGGCTTAAGTAGTAAAGGTGATATTTTACAACATGGTGTGCTATTAGATAGATCACATATTGTATTTAACGGTGTAGGATTTATCGTAAAAGGTGCGACAGGTTCTAACGCTTACCAAAGCTCAAGAATGCTGACACTTTCTTCAGAAGCAAAAGCAGATGCTAATCCAATGCTATTAATCGACGAAAATGATGTTATGGCTGGTCACGGAGCATCGCTAGGTCGTATTGATGAAGAGCAACTATACTACTTACAAAGTAGAGGATTAACTAGAAAAGAATCAAGTAGATTATTAGTTCATGGATTCCTATCTCCAGTAATCTCAGAGTTAACAGTAGATAAAATTAAAGAACTTGTAACAGTGCTTATTGATGAAAAAATTAACAATAACGAGAGTGAGTAATAATGATAGATTTTAGTAAATATAGAGAAGACTTTCCTATATTAAATAGAAAAATATCAGGAAATGATTTGATATTTTTTGATAATGGAGCTACTACTCAAAAACCTAATCAAGTAATCGATGCAATTACAGATTACTATAAAAATTATAATTCAAATATTCATAGATCTGTTTATACCTTAGGTAATGAATCAGAGAAAATATACGAAGAGTCTAAAGAGTTAGTTAGAAAATTTATAAATGCAAGTAGTTATGAAGAGATAATCTACACTAGCGGAACTACTGAAAGTTTAAATTTCATAGCAAGAATTTTAGAACAAGATGTAACTGAAGGTGATGAAATTATTCTTACCTATATGGAACATCATGCTAATATTATTCCTTGGCAACAACTAGTTAAACGAAAAAATCTAGTTTTAAAATATTTAGAATTAGATGAAGAGGGAAAAATTAGTATTAAACAATTAGAAGAATTTATTACAGATAAAACTAAAATTGTATCAATGTGCCACGCTTCTAATGTGCTAGGTAATATAAATCCGGTTTATGAAATTGGGGAATTATTAAAAGATAAGGGTATTTATTTTGTAGTAGATGCAGCGCAATCCGTTCCTCATTTAAAGATTGATGTTCAAAAAATGAACTGTGACTTTTTGGCCTTTAGTGCGCATAAAATGTGTGGACCAACTGGTATTGGAGTTTTATATGGTAAAAAACATCTACTAGAAAAATTTGATCCTGTTGAATTTGGTGGAGGAATGATTGGTATTGTTGAGGATAATTCAGCAACATGGGCAATTCTTCCTGATAAATTTGAAGCGGGAACACCACTGCTTGCACAAGCTGCAGGCTTAGGAGCTGCTATTAAGTATTTAAATAGTATCGGATTAGAAAATATTGAAAAGTACACTAAAGAACTTACTAGATATATGTATTCTGAACTTTCAAAAATAGATAATATAGAAATTTATGGAACAAAGAATATAGAAGAGAGAGTTTCACTAATAACTTTTAACTTAGTAGGAGTTCATCCTCATGATTTAACGAGTTTTTTAGATGAAAAAGGTATTTGCATAAGAGCAGGGCATCAGTGTACTCAACCATTATTAGGAAAGCTGGATACATTCTCAGTAGCTAGAGCGAGTCTATATTTATATAATACGAAAGAAGAGATAGATTTCTTTATTCAAACATTAAAAGAAACGAAGGAGTTTTTTGAAAATGAGTTTTAGTGATTTGAAAAGTTTATATAAACAAGTAATCTTAGATCATAGTAAGCATCCTAGAAATAATGGGGAAATAGAGAGCAGTTATAAGTTGGAGATGTTGAATCCGTCTTGTGGTGATAAAATAACTGTTAGTATGAAATTAGTAGATGATATTATCGAAGATATAAAATTCGTAGGAACAGGTTGTTCTATTTCATTAGCATCTGCCTCTATGTTAACTGAGGAATTAAAAGGATTATCAGTAGAAAAAGCTAATGCCAAGATTAAAGACTTTTTAAATATGATTATGGGAAATGAATTTAATGAAGAAAACTTAGAAGATAGTATTTCATTACAAAATATTTCTCAACTCCCAGCTAGGGTTAAGTGTGCTACTTTAGCATGGAAAATTACAGAAAAAATTTTAGAAGAAAATAAATAGAAGAAGGAGTGATTGCATTGAATAAAAATGAAGAAATGTTTACCGATTATCAGTATGGATTTTCAGATAAAGATGTATCTATATTCAAGACTGATAAAGGATTAACAAAAGAAATCGTTAAAACAATTTCTGAAAGAAAAGAAGAACCTAAGTGGATGTTAGAATACCGTCTAAATGCATTAAAAGAGTTCTACAGAATGCCAATGCCTACATGGGGCGGAGATTTATCTGAAATTGATTTTGAGGACTTAACATATTATGTAAAACCATCAGAAAAAACAGAACGTTCATGGGACGAAGTACCACAAGAAATTAAAAATACTTTTGAAAAACTTGGTATTCCAGAAGCGGAACAAAAATACCTTGCAGGTGTATCTGCACAATATGAGTCAGAGGTAGTTTATCACAATATGCATAAACAATTCGAAGAAAAAGGAATTATCTTCGAAGATACTGATACAGCATTAAAAAATCATGAAGAAATCTTCAAAGAATATTTCTCGAAAGCCGTTGATTTCAATGACAATAAATTTGCTGCATTAAACTCAGCAGTGTGGTCAGGTGGATCATTTATCTACTGTCCAGAGAATGTATCAGTAGAAGCACCGCTTCAAGCATACTTCAGAATTAACAGTGAAAAAATGGGGCAGTTTGAACGTACTTTAATTATTATTGAGAAAAACTCTTCTCTACACTACGTAGAAGGATGCACAGCTCCAACTTACTCAGCAAGTTCACTACATGCTGCTGTAGTAGAAATTTTTATCAAAGAAAATGCTCGTTTCAGATATACAACTATTCAAAACTGGTCAACGAACGTTTATAACTTAGTTACTAAGCGTGCGATTGTTGAGAAAAATGGTACTATGGAATGGGTTGATGGAAACTTAGGTTCTAAATTAACTATGAAATACCCAGCTTGTATATTAGTTGGTGAAGGAGCAAGTGGAAGTACACTATCTATCGCTATGGCTAGTGAAGGGCAAGTACTTGATGCAGGGTCTAAGATGATTCATTTAGCACCTAGAACATCTTCTACTGTTGTTTCTAAATCAATGTCTCGTCGAGGCGGAAAAGTTAACTACCGTGGATGGATTCACTTTGGTAAAAACTCTGAAGGTTCGCGTTCAAACATTGAATGTGATACTTTAATCTTAGATGAATATTCAACTTCAGATACTATTCCTTATAATATTGTTAAAAACTCTAACGTATCACTAGAGCATGAAGCAAAAGTATCTAAAGTTTCAGAAGAACAACTATTCTACTTAATGAGTAGAGGTCTTGATGAAGGACAAGCTACTGAAATGATAGTTATGGGATTCATCGAACCATTTACAAAAGAACTTCCAATGGAATATGCTGTTGAATTAAACAGATTAATTTCATTTGAGATGGAAGGGTCTATAGGATAATCTATAACATAAAAATTTAAATTTTAAATAAAGAAGAAAAGAGGGGGGACTCAAAAATCGTGATTTCATAGAAATCGATTTTGTTGAGTCTCCCCTCAAAGCTTGTTAGATATATCTGAAAAGCTTTTATAAAGCGTATTTAGATATTAATAAAACACTGTGTCTATGAGTTATTATATACACTTTGTTAAAATTTAGTTCTTTTTAATCATTCCA
>NZ_CAUQNQ010000039.1:0-13100 GCF_963519265.1 uncultured Gemella sp.
CCTAGTGCTGGTGGAAAGATTAAGTTTCCAGCACCAAAAAAGATACCAAATAATAACAATCCGGTTAATAAACCTTTTTTCATATATAATATTTCCTTTCTTAATTTATAATAGTATTATTATAATACTATACCTTCATCAAAAAGGCAAACATTTTTTAAATAATTAATATAAATTATCTAATTTTATATTAACTTAACTGATAATATTCGCAATATGTAAAAAATCGAGCTCAAAAATTTTTCGAGCTCGATTTCTAATTTTCAACTTTTTATCTGTATTATACATGTAACCAAAGTAACTGAATTACAAATAATATTGCAAATAAATACATTAATGGATGAATATCTTTCCATTGTTTTTTAGATAATTTTAATACTACATAGAAGATAAATCCAAATGCAATACCATCATTAATTGAACCTGTAAGTGGAATACCTACAATTGTTACAAATGCTGGGAATGCTTCTGTTATATCAGACCAGTCGATCTTAGCAATACTTTCCATCATGAATGAACCAATGATGATTAATGCTGGTGATGTAATCGCTGGAACTGATGCTAAACTACTTGCAAGTGGGAATAAGAAAATTGAGATTACAACCAAGAAACTTGTTGTTAAAGCTGTAAGACCTGTACGTCCTCCGTTAGCAACCCCTGCAGAAGATTCAATATAAGCTGAAGTTGGAGTAGTTCCAAATAAAGATCCTGCTAGTGAAGCAAATGAGTCAGCTAATAAAGCTTCTTTTGCTTTTTCCATTTTCCCATTTTTAATTAGTCCTGCTTGACTAGTTACTGCAACCATTGTACCCGTAGTGTCAAATAATGTTACCATTAAGAATGTGAATACTATTCCATATAATCCTAATTGTAAAGCATTAATACTTTCACTAACCGGATTATATAATAAACTTAAATCCATGTGAGGAATACCAAAGATTTTTTCTACTTTTAACATTCCTGTAAAATATGAAATTATAGCAACTATTGCCATTCCAATGAAAATAGCTCCTTTTACTTCTAAAGCTAATAGAACAAGGATAATAAAGATACCTAGAATTGTCATATAAGCTACAGGATTTTTTAAATCTCCTAATGAAAGAATTGTGTGTGGATTTGCTACAATAAGCGAAGAGTTTTTAAGCCCCAAAAATGCGATAAATAATCCAATTGCTGCTGAAATCCCATGTCTTAAATTATTAGGAATTGAATCAATTAAACTTTCACGGAATTTTGTTGCTGATAAAATTACGAAAATAACAGCTCCTAAAAAACACGTTGCTAATAAAGTTTTATAGTTATAACCTGATGTTGCAGCTAGTGTTGCGAAATATGAGTTTATCCCCATACCAGGTGCAACTACTATTGGATAGTTCGCTGCTAATGCCATAATTAAAGTACCGACTAAAATCGCGATTATTGTCGCTGTAAATACTCTATCTAACGGAATACCTGCTGCTGATAGTACAGCTGGATTTACTACTAAAATATAACTCATAGAGAAAAATGTAATTAAACCAGAAACTACTTCAGTTCTAGTATTAGTATTGTTCTCTTTTAATTTAAAAAGACGTTCTAACATAAATAGAAAATTCTCCTTAGTTTTTATTAATGCTTAAGCACATAGATAATAATATATGTTTTATCTCTAAAAGTCAAGAACTTTTATTTTTAAAGTTCATATTTTACATGAATATTTTATGTTTTATATTAATTTTCGATAAAAACTACCTTCTCTTTTAAAAAAATGCGAGAGTTTACATAAAGAAACATTCGTCATAAACGAACTTTAACTTTATTTCTATCTATAAAAATTCGATTAAAATAAATAAAAAATTTTTTAAGCACTATACTACCTAAAGTTTAGATTTAGTATAATGGGGTTAACCCAAAAGTCCTAAAATTTAACAAAGTGTATATGAGAACTCATAGACGCAGTGGTTTATTGATATCTAAATTCGCTTTATAAAAGCTTTTTAGATATCTAATAAACTTTGCGGGGGTGACTCGACAAAATCTTGTTTCTCCGAAATCACGATTTTTGAGTCACTCCCTTATTCTTTATCCTCTGGAATAACTCCCATTAATTTTAACAATTTATTATATTCAAAAAGCATCTGCAAAGCATATAGCACTAAAAATAGATAAACCATCTTTGTAATTGGAAAATCATGATAATCTAAAAAGAAAAATTTCAGAAAAATTACAAATAATAGCGAAACAGCAGCTATCTTAAAATGTTTTTCTCCTGATATTTTAACATTTAAAAATATAATAACTATAGGAACTAAACTTAATCTTGATAAATTTTCTAGTATATCTATAACACTACCTCCACATAATATAATTCCCATTCTTCACTTACAACACCTCTATACTAACTCCTATTATAGCAAAGAGTTAACATAAAGTGAAACTTTTACAAAAGCAGTACATATATTAAGTTCAATATAAAATAATATCACTAAAGAATCCTTTAAATTCCTTAGTGATATTTACTATATTATAATATTTTTGAGAAGAATTCTTTTGTTCTTTCTTCTTTTGGATTATCGAATATTTCCGATGGAGTTCCTTCTTCTAATACTACTCCCCCATCCATAAATATTACTTTATCAGCAACTTCTTTTGCGAAATTCATTTCATGAGTAACTATTAGCATAGTTAATCCTTCTTCTGATAATTCTTTAATAACATCTAGTACTTCTTTTACCATCTCTGGATCTAGAGCACTAGTAGGCTCATCAAATAATAATACTTCTGGTGAATTAGCTAAGGCACGCGCGATTGCTACACGTTGCTTTTGTCCACCTGAAAGACTGTTTGGATAAACATCTTTTTTATCTTCTAATCCTACACGTTTTAGCAATTCAACTGCTTTTTTCTCTATGTTTTCAGCAGTATTATCACCGAACGTTTTTGGAGCAAGTGTAATATTTTCTAATACACTCATGTTTGGGAAAAGATTAAAGTTTTGAAATACCATTCCAACTTTTTTTCTATATTTATTAATATTCTGTTTAGTAATATCTTCACCGTTGTATAAAATTTGTCCACTTGTAGGTGTTTCTAATAAGTTCACACAACGTAACGCTGTGCTCTTCCCACTACCACTTGAACCTAGAATTACGATTTTCTCCCCTTTTTCAACGCTTATGTTTACACCTTTTAATACTTCTAATTTTCCGAATTTCTTATGTAAATCTTTTATTTCTAATAACAATTTCTTCACCTACTTCGTTAATTTTTTCTCTAAACGTTTTACCAATAGTGATAATATTGATGTAATTATAAAATATATTGCAGCAGCTACTAAGTATGGTCCAAATGTTTGGTATGTAGCATTTTTTACAGTGTTTGCTGTAAACATTATATCTGCTACCCCTACGAAGTAAACTATTGAAGATTCTTTTACTAATGAAATAAATTCATTACCTAAAGCTGGTAAACTATTTTTTAAAGCTTGTGGTAAAATAATTAATTTCATAGTTTGGAAATAACTAAGTCCTAAAGAACGTCCTGCTTCCATTTGTCCTTTATCAATTGCTAATATTCCAGAACGGAATATTTCACTAACATAAGCACCAGAGTTAATTGAAAGAGCAATTATCGCTGACATAAATGGTGTAAATGAAATCCCGATTTCTGGTAGTGCAAAATAGATAATCATAATTTGCACTAGTATTGGTGTATTTCTAATTATTTCTACATATATTGCTGCTATTATATTAAATACTTTAAAAGTACTAATTTTTGCTAAACATATTACAATTCCAAGTATTAATCCTACTAGTAAAGCTATAAGTGAAACTTTTAATGTTGTTACCGTAGCTTCTAAATACGTCGTGTAATAATTTGGAAGAAAATCAAACATTCTATTTTATACCTCTCTTTTATTCGCTTTGTGCAGCAACTTTAGCATATTTATCAAGTTCTTTTTCAAATACTTTTTGTTCTTGAATTTCTTTAATTACTGCGTTAACTTTTTCTAATAATTCTTTATTACTATTATCTTTTCCTTTTTTGAACGCTATTGCCATACCTGTTGCTTCTGGATCATTTTCTGCAGTAAATGCACTAATTTTAATATCTGTATATTTATTCATAGCAATTTTAGCAACATCATCTGGTATTAATACTACGTCAATTTTTTTATTTTTTAAATCTTGTAGTAAGCTTGGAACGTCAGTTAAAGCTTGGATATTTTTCTCATCCATTTTTAGTTGTTCTTTTGCATAAGTTTCATAAGTTGAACCTTTTTGAACACCGATTTTTTTATTTTTTAAATCAGCTACAGACTTAATTTCTTCGCTATCTTTATTTACAACGAAAATTCCTTTGCTTGTATAATAAACATCAGAGAAATCAACTGCTTTTTTTCTTTCCTCTGTTGGGTTAACTCCAGAAATTACCATATCAACTTTGTTAGCATTTAAAGCTGCGATTAGTGAATCGAATGCCATTTCTTGAATTTCAACTTGAACACCTAATTTTTTAGCTACTTGCTCTGCTAAGTAAATATCTGCTCCAACTACTTTTTTGTTACCATTTTCTGTAGTTAAAAACTCATACGGAGGATAGTCTGGTGATACTCCTAGAACTATTTTCCCTTTGTCTTTAAGTTCCTCTGATTTTGTTTTTGTTTTGCTGCTTGAGCATGCTGTTAATGTGAATACTGTGATAATTGATGTAATGAATAATAATAATTTTTTCATTGTTTTGTCTCCTTTTTTTCTTTATTATATTCTAGAAAAGAACGAATTATAAATAAAAAATCTCCTTGCAGCTAGTAATTCTAGCTACAAAGAGACGATATTTCGCGGTGCCACTCTTTTTGATACACTAAAACTAAGAAAGATACAGTCCATGGTCTGTATAAAGGCACGAGATAAATAAAAAAGTCTTTTTATAATTTCCTAAGAAACTATAAAAAGACGAAATCAATTCCGCGTTGCCACTTTTCTTGGTATTTAGCATACCCACTCAATCTCTTTAAGGCAGAGTTACCAATTATTTAATAATTGCCTAAAAAGTGCGTTCATCTAGAAAAATTACTAACCTCACACCAACGTTAGCTCGCTAAAAATTTTTTACCAAATTACTATTCTTTTCTAAGGTTTTGTTTTATTGTTACTTATTTTACACCCTTAGTATGTGCTTGTCAAGTAAAAATTCAATATTTTTTAAATTTTTTATGAAAATTTTCTTCTATTCCTATTATTAACTCCTAATATTGCCTTATTATAGACAAAAGAACTCAATTATATAATGATTTCATCATTGAGTTCTTTCTTTATCATCTACAATTATTTATTTAATAAATTATACAATGTTTTAACATGTACTCCTGTAGCACCTTTTGGAAGGTATTTTTCGGCTTTTGATAGGTATGCAGTTCCAGCTATATCTAAGTGTACCCATGGCACATCATTAGCTACGAAATTTTCGATGAATAATCCCGCTGTTATTGTTCCACCAAGTCTTCCACCTGTATTTTTTACATCTGCAATAGTAGATTTATTTAATTCTCTAAAGCTATCATCAGCTGGCAATTGCCATACCCTTTCTCCAGCATCTTTCGCTGCTTTGCTTAGTTCATTATAAAACTCTTGGTTGTTTGTTACGGCTCCTGTGTAGAATTCACCTAATGCTACTAAGCATGCTCCTGTTAATGTAGCTAAGTCTATTACTTTACTAACTTTTAATTTTTCAGTAGCGTAGTACACTGAATCTGCTAAAGTAATACGCCCCTCTGCATCTGTATTTAATACTTCTACAGTTTTTCCTGATAAAGTTGAAACAACATCACCTGGTTTATAAGAACCACCAGCAATCATATTTTCACATGCACCAACAACTGCAATTACATTAGTTTTTAATTTTCTAGTCGCAACTAGTTTCATTGTTCCAATTACAGTTCCTGCACCACCCATATCACAGTGCATTATGTCCATACTATTAGCAGTAGGTTTAATTGAGTAACCTCCAGAATCGTATGTTACACCTTTACCTACTAATCCAATTACTTCACTTTCCTCTGGATTATTTAAGTATTTCATAACGATAAATCTTGGTTTTCTATCTGAACCACGCCCTACAGCTAATAAACCTTTTAATCCTAGCTCTTCACATTGTTTTTCATCATATACTTCTACTTCAACACCTAATGCTAATAATTCCTTACTAGCAATATTAGCAAGTGTTTCTGGATATAAGTACTCTGCTCTTTCATTTACTAAATCACGTGAGAAGAATACTCCACTCATAATATCACGAGCTTCATTCACTACTTCTTCTAACTTATCTAACTTCTCTTCAGTTGATAAGTTAATTGTAATCTCTGGGAATTCTTCTCTATCTGATTTATACTTATCAAATTTATAAGTTGCATGTAATGCACCTTCAACTGCCGCATTTACAAATTTTTCTGTCGAGATGTTATCTATCTTAGGTAAAGTTACATATACTTCTAATTCTTTATTTTTTTCTAGTGCTTTCACCAACTTAAAGAATACTTCTCGTACTTTATCTTCTACTAACTCTTCTTTTTTCCCGAATCCTAAAAGTATTTCTTTTTCTCCATCAAAAGGAAGATTAGTGTGCACTTCTTTAAGTTTTCCTGAAAATAATTCTTTTTCTTTTGTATATTCTAATAACTTATTATCATATACTTCATCTTCAAATATTGGTGTTACTTTTACACCTGCTTGTTTATTTGTAAAAAATTTCATTTTTTTCACCTCGTACTTTGTACGTCCTTTCTTATCTTATATTTTCTAAAATTTGTTTGGCTACTTCTTTAGCTTCCAATACTGTATTTTCAAGAGTTGTACCTTTTTTCGACTTCCCTATTATAAACACATTTGGATATTCTTTTTTCATATATTCGTTAAATTTATTTATGTTTTTATTATAATTTTTACAACGAAATCTGTAATTATCTTTAACCTTACTAATGTAGTACTTACTAACTTTACCGACTACTCCATGAACTTTAATTATTTCTTTTTCAATTATTTCTATTATTTCAGAATCACTTTTATCCATTAATTCGCTAACCGCTTCTTCTCTATTAATATAAGCCCTCACGATTTGTATTCCACTCATTTTTATATCTATCCATTTATTACTTACATATTCTAACTTTGTTACATATTCACTATCATCTTTTGGAAAAATTATTTCTCCAATTTCACGATTAATATGTAATTCATCTCGCTTATAAACAAGAGTTACAACTATATTAGAAACATAATTCATATCTGAATAAAATTCAGTAATTTTTTCATCTCCATTAAACCACGGTAAAAAATTTTTCTGGTTTAATGTCAGTATTACATAATCATAATAATATATACTACCATTTGAATGAACTAAATATTTATCACCTTTTTTTTCTATTTTTTCAACCTTACGATTCAATTCTAAAAATACTTTATCTGAAAAATTTGCCTCTAGTGTTTCTATAAATGATTTTAACGTGAATTTTAATCTATATTCCGAGCCAACGGTAATATTGTCTATGACATTTTTATCATACATTTCTTCTAATATTTTATTAATATCTTCTTTTTGAATCGTTAAAAATGAAAGTTCGGGCATCAAACTAACCATACTTTGATTAGAAATATCACATGCATAATAACTAGTTAATAAAGGTTCAATAAGTTTATCATAAATTTTTTCGTTGATTACAGCTTTAAAAAACTCCTCAGCCGTCAATTCTTTTATATCTTCATCTTCTAACGTATTATACATATTGTATATTATCGATAATTTTTCTTTAAAAGTGAATAAATCTGACAATAATAATTCTTTTTTATCTAATGGTACCCCATAAAGCATCTTTTCTGGTAGATATTTAATTCCTTCTTTTGTAAAAAATACTTTTTTAGTTACACCACTTTTAATTAAATATCTATGAAGCCCTAATTCTATCATTAAATAAAATAGTACCCCTTGTTCACTAATTGAATTATGCCAGCCATTATCATAAATTTCTTGACCATATTGAAATTTTCCAAATCTATCATTCGCAAATTCTAAATTTCTTTCAATTAAATCAATATTAAATTTTCTTGAGTTTACTCCTGAGAATTTATCTAAAAAATAAGCACAGCTTACTCCTGATAAATCTCCTCCTATTATCGCTATATTTTTCATGATAATACCTTCTATTTTACTTTTTCAATAAACATTTTAGCTATAATATTGGCTAACAATACTGATAGAATAATTATTACTATCGTCATACCTTCAAAATTACTAAATAAGATAGCAAAAATTGCGAGTATAATAGTAGTAGTTAACATAACAACCATCAGTAATTTTTTGAAACTACCTATTTTGATACTTTCATCAACTGGTAATATACTATGCCAGATATTATTACTCATCTGTTTATACAGAGGGACAAGTTGAATAATTGTTAAGTAACTATAAGATATAATAGCTACTGCACTTACGTACGGATTTTTAAAACTAAAAATTATTAATCCAGCTAATAACATAAGTCTTAAAGCTAGAAATACCGTATTTTCCTGTCTTAAAAAGACTCTATAATAATAATATTTAAAGCTATTTTCTTTAGTGAAATTGTCTTTAGTTAATTTAGGTAAAATCGCATCAAAATATTTCCTTCTAGCAACTTTTACTCCACTTAACGGAACATCTACAAACATATTCACGAATTTCAAGTAACTTTCCATACGATGCTTGTCATATTCAGCTGCTTCATTCCATTTTACAACGAACTTTTCTTTATCGTCAGCGTTTCTTACATTTCCAGCATTCTTAAGAATATAATATGTACTATACGATAACGCAATTATTCCAACTAAATCAGCAATTAGTATATAAGTATTAACTATAAAGACTGAAATAATTTGTATAAAAACCACAATAAATTGTAGAATTTTAACCCAAATAAGTTCTTTATAGTGAATAATTTGAAAGTATTTCAATAAATTATTTAATAAAATAACCATAATCAATAAACAAATAGCAATTCGATCAACAGTACCTATAATACTCGTAATAGGTTTAACTGAAAAATAGAAAATAACAAACGCTATAACGTGTACTACCGTTGTGTTAATAATAGTTTTTTTACCAACGTTTTTATAGTATTTCTCTAGCGGTAGTAAAAATACCGCATCAGCTTCTTTTATATATGTTTTAACCTTTGTACTTATTAAATAATAACTAAAAGCCAATGTTGCGGCAATAAACACCGAATACAATTCAAATTGACTAGCTATAGCTATCCATTTAGAATAGTTAATCATTGCTGCTCCTAACACAATAATAAGAAACATAATTAGGTGCGAATTAAAAATGTACTTGCTATATGTTAGTTTTAGCTCCTGCTCTTTCTTACGTCTATTGGCAAAAATATTCTCTATATTACTCATTACTATCTCGTACCGTTAATGATAGATAAATTTCATCTAAAGACGCACCTGCCATATTAAATTCAGCCCTTAGTTGTTCTAAATTCCCATTCGCTAGAATTTTCCCTTCGTGAATAATAACAAAATTATCACAATACTTCTCCGCTGTAGCTAGTATGTGTGTAGACATTAATAAACTAGCTCCATTATCTCTTCTTTCACACATTAAATTAATTAAATCATTAATTGCTATTGGATCAAGTCCTAAAAATGGTTCATCAATTATGTATAAATTTGGCTCTACTAAAAAGGCACAAATAATCATTACTTTTTGTTTCATACCTTTTGAAAAGTGTACTGGGAAAAATTTCTTCTTATCACTTAGTTTAAATAATTCTAGTAATTTTTCAGCTTTTTCCCACGTATCTTCCATATCTAATCCATAAGCCATTGCTGTTAGATTTATATGCTCTTCTAATGTTAATTCTTCATATAAAACAGGTGACTCTGGAATATAACTTATACTCTTTCTATATTTTTCATTATCATGAGTAATCGTAATACCATTAACCTTTATCTCACCTTCCATAGGCCTAAGTAATCCTAATATATGTTTAATTGTCGTACTTTTACCAGCTCCATTCAGCCCAATTAAAGCTGTGATACTTCCTTTTGGTATTTGTATATTGATATTATCAATAATTTTTCTACGATTATACCCGCCACCAAGATTACTAATTTCTAATACATTAGTCATTTTATTTATCTCCTCTTTTTAATTTTTCAATTATTTCTTCTGTCTGTCGAAATGTCTCTTCTTTATTATAACTATTATTAATCACAAAATCTCCTAATGATGCTTTTTTGTGTGCGCTCATTTGACTTTCTATACGAATAAGAGCCTCTTCTTTTGTTAAAGAATTTCGTGTCATTAATCTTTCTAATTGTACTTCTTCGTCTGCATAGACAACAACAACTTTCTCAACTAAGTCAACAAAATTAGCCTCATATAATAGTGCTATATCTAAAAAAACCAAATCTTCATCTTTATGTTCTTCTTGTAATTTTAAAATTAATTCTTTTATTTTAGGATGAATAATACTATTTAAATTTTTTAAGTTTTCAGTATTTCCAAAAACTATCTTTCCTAATTTTTCCCGACTTATTTCATTATTTTCTAAAATATTCTCTCCAAATTTTTCAGCTAGTTTTCTTTTTACATCATTGCTAGTAAGCGCAACATGTCCAAGTTTATCAGCATCAATAATGGTATACCCCTTAGTTATCAAATAGTCTGATACAGTACTTTTTCCACACGCTATACTTCCTGTGATTCCAATATTCAAATTATCATCTCCATTAAATTACTTAAATACAATTTTATCATAAACTGCAAGCATTTACCATAGTTTAAAAACTATTAAACACCATTATTCTATATCTAAAGTACATTAGTTTTTTTTCGCTATGAAGTTATAATAAATTCAGTTACATATAAAATTTAAATTTTGTAAAAATAGAAAAAGGGCTGATTCAAAACTCCTAAATTTTAATAAAGTTTATATGAGAACTCATAAACACAGGGATTTATTAATATCTAAATTCGCCTTTAAAAAGCTTTTTAGTTGGAAATGTTAAAATGAGAATGTCCAATTTTAACAAAATCTTCTTTCTCCGAAATCAAGATTTTTGAGTTGTTTTCAGTTTATTTATTAATCAATCTCATCTTGATAAAAAGCTGTAGCTACATCTTTCATCAGGTTTTTCTAGTGTCTAAAACTGTCAAAGTCGGCTTAAAACTTATCTTCTATTTCCATTTTTATTATACTAAAAATTCTTTTTTTCTATTAATACTCAATTCCTTGATAGTATGTATGCTGTCATATTTGTAAATTTCAAATACTATTTAATTTAACCTACCTAATTTTTGTAAACTAAAAATCCTAAACAGTAGAAACTATTCTAACATTTAGGATTTATTTATATTATAGTTGAAGTTTTTCTCCATCTTTATATACTTCATCGATAATTGCCCCACCTAGACAAACATCTCCATCATAGAAAACAACCGCTTGTCCTGGAGTAACAGCACGCACCGGTTCTTTATAGACAACTTTTACTTTATTATCTTCTAATACTTCTACTTCTACCTCAGTATCTGGTTGACGATATCTGAATTTTGCAGTACATGTAAATTTATTAGGTTGTGGATTTTTCGTTGTAAATGATAGTGAACTTGCTAGTAAGCTATCTGAATATAGTTTTTCATTGTGGAATCCTTGGCAAACATACAATACATTATTTTCAAGATCTTTACCACATGCAAACCATGCTTCACCTTCTGTATCTTTAGTTCCACCAATACCTAGTCCGTGACGTTGACCGATTGTATAATGCATTAAACCAATGTGTTCTCCGCGGACATTACCATCTAAGTCTACCATTTTACCACCTTGAGCTGGTAAGTATTGAGATAAGAATTCTCTAAAGTTTTTCTCACCGATAAAACAAATACCAGTTGAGTCTTTTTTCTTCGCTGTCGCAAGACCCGCTTCTTCTGCAATCTTACGAACATCTTTTTTCTCTAGTTCTCCCACTGGAAATAGGATGTTTTTGATTTGATGTTGTTTTAATTGAGATAAAAAGTAAGTTTGATCTTTATTATTATCAACACCACGTAACATTAAACGTTCTCCATCAACATCTTTAACTCGTGCGTAGTGCCCTGTTGCTACGTAATCCGCACCTAAATCTTCTGCATATTCTAAGAAAACTTTAAATTTAATTTCTTTATTGCACATAATATCTGGGTTAGGTGTGCGACCTTTTTTGTATTCATCTAAAAAGTAAGTAAATACTTTATCCCAGTATTCTTTTTCAAAGTTTATAGAGTAATAAGGAATATCTAATTGTTCGCATACTTTAATTACATCTTCATAATCTTTTTCTGCTAGGCAAACTCCTCTGTCGTCTTTTTCTTCCCAGTTTTTCATGAAAACACCTATAACATCGTATCCTTGTTGTTTTAGAAGATATGCTGTTACAGATGAATCAACTCCACCACTCATTCCAACTACTACTTTTTTGTTGCTATTCATTATTAATTCCTTTCTTTTACTCTTTTCTCTAAAGTTGCAATCTTTTCTACAACTTCATCAATTAATTCTTTGCTTGTATCAAAGCCAACACTCATTCTTACAGAATGTGCAGCACGTTCAATATTATACATCTCTGTTATTATACGACTTCCTTTAATATTTCCTGAACTACAAGCAGATCCTCCAGAAATATAAATGTCGTGCGCATCTAAATATGTAATCAGTCGCTGTGCTTCAATATTTTTAAAATAAATATTCAATATATTCGGCAATGAATTCTCTATAGATCCGTTTACTTCAAATTCAACTTCATTTTTCTCAAGTTCAGAAATAAAGTAATGTTTCAATTCTCTAAGAGCTGGAATTGAATCTAATGTCTCTGATAAACAGTCATTAAGAACTAGTATCCCTAGTAAGTCAGTCGTCCCAGAACGAAGACCATTTTCCTGACCTCCACCTAATAATAATGGCTCAACATCTCCATCTTTTGCATATAAAAATCCAAAATTATTAAGTGAACCAATTTTATGTGCTGAAGCTGAAGCAAAATCCAAACCTAATTCTTTCACATCAATTTCAACTTTACCTAAAGCTTGAACAATATCACTAT
>NZ_CAUQNQ010000040.1:0-13085 GCF_963519265.1 uncultured Gemella sp.
AATTAAAAGATAAATTTCATGATAAAAATATATATATAATTGCAAAAAAGAAAAATGATGTGATTGGGATGATTTCCTTAGCAGATCAAAGACCTTTTTCGTTAGATTTAAAACTTAATGATATCGATAAATATTATAAAGGTAGTTATAAAAAACCAGTAGAAATAAGATTACTTTCAATAAAAGAAAAATATAGAAAAACTAAAGTTTTTACTGAACTATTACAAAGAACATTTAATTATATTATTCAGAATGCTTATGATATTGTATTTATTTCAGGAACAACACGACAAGAAAAGTTATATAAACATTTAGGATTTACTAAGTTTCACGAAAATGTAGGAACAAAAGAAGCAGAATATATGCCTATGTACCTTCTACTAGGTAGTAAAAATAAAGTTCTTGATAGAATGGCTCAAGCACAAAGAATTAATTTCTTACCAGGGCCTGTAGATTTATCACAGGATGTAATAGCAAAACTTTCTAAACAGTTATATTCACATAGAAGTAATGAATTCGTTAGTTTGACGAAAAATACACTTTCAAAAATAGAGAACATTTTAGATGTTAAAACAGCGACTATATTACATGGATCAGCAACATTAGCTAATGAAGCAATAATGGCACAACTAAAAGGTAGAAATCTTAATAATGGGCTTGTTTTAGCTAATGGTGAATTCGGTAATAGACTAGTTCGTGAAACAAAACGTCACGGATTAAATATTGATTGTTATTCTGTAGGGTTTGGAGAAAGCTTTGATTTAAATATTTTAGCAGAAAAATTAAACTCAGGAAATTATGATTTTGTTTATTTAGTTCATAATGAAACTAGTGTTGGAATATTAAATGATTTAGAAGAAATAACAAAAATTGTTAAACAAAATAATTTAGTACTTGCAGTTGACGCAGTTTCTGCAGTAGGTGCTATTAAATATAGTTATAAAGATGTTGATTATGTAGCATGTTCATCAGGTAAAGCCTTTTGTTCTGTAGCTGGATTAGCAATTGTAGGTACTAATTGTGAGTTAGTTCCATTGGAAAACACTCCACTATATCTAGATTTACACTATGCTAATAAGATGACATCAATACCTTTCACTCAACCATCTATTTTAATGGAAGCACTAAATACGGCTTTAGATGCCTTTAAAACTGATGAAAGATATGAAAAGGTTCAGGAAAAATATTCATACATGAAGGCAGGACTTAAAGAATTAGGTCTTCCAATAATGAAAATAAAAGAAAAAGAAGTTTCACCGGTGATTGTAACAGTAGAATTACCTGAAAACATTAGTTCACTTAATGTAGGAGCTTCACTTGCAATAAATAATATTTTTATTCATTATAAGAGTTCATATCTTCAAGAAAGAAATATTATTCAGTTTTCATTTATAAATATTAATACAACAAAGAATGAATTAGATTACACACTAAATATATTAAAAGAAATGATAGGAGATTATTAATGGCAGTATTTAAAGTATTTTACCAAGAAAATTCAAAAGAAATTCCAGTAAGGGAGAACACTCAAGTGTTATATGTTGAAGCTGATGGAGTACCAGCAGTAAGAAAGTATTTAGATGATAGAAATTACAATGTGGAGCTTGTTCAAGAATTAAGCGAAGCATACTTAGAGTTCGAGAAACAATCTGAAGACTTTAAAGTGGAGAAAGTTAATGGATAAGATCATTAAAAAAAATGAGGTAGGTGTTGCTGCCATTGGTGGTCTAGGGGAAATTGGAAAAAACACCTATGCAGTCCAATATCGAGATGAGATAGTTATTATCGATGCTGGAGTTAAGTTTCCTGGAGATAATATTCTAGGAATTGACTATGTAATTCCAGATTATTCATATATTGAGAAAAATGTGGATAAGATTAAAGCGCTAATAATAACTCACGGTCATGAAGATCACATCGGTGGATTACCATTCTTACTTAGAAAGGTGAATTTACCAATCTACGGTGGACCTTTAGCTATAGGTTTAATAAGATCGAAATTAGAGGAGCATAATTTATTAGCAAGAGCTGAGTTAAATGTAATTGATGAGGATACAGTGTTAAGTTATAAGTATCTAAAAGTTTCATTCCACAATACAACTCACTCAATTCCTGATTCATTTGGAGTAATAGTAAATACTCCTCAAGGAAATATTGTTCATACTGGGGACTTCAAATTTGACTTTACACCAGTTGGTCAAGGCTCTAACCTGCACAAAATGGCAGCAATTGGTGAACAAGGCGTATTATGTTTACTTTCTGATTCAACAAACTCAGAAAGAACAGAGTTTACTCAAAGTGAAAAAGAAGTAGGGAAAACTATCTCTAATATACTACGTAAAGAAAAACATAGAGTAATTTTCGCTACTTTTGCTTCGAACGTATATCGTGTAAAACAAGTAGTAGAAGCATGTATTGAACATGGAAGAAAGATAGTGGTATTTGGTCGTTCTATGGAAAAAGCTATTAAAATAGGAACAGAATTAGGATATATTAAAGCACCTAAAGAAACGTTTGTTAATAGTAAATATCTTAATCAAGTGGATCCAAATAAATTACTTATTTTATGTACAGGTACTCAAGGTGAGGAACTAGCAGCATTAAGTAGAATAGCAAATGGAACACATAAAAAAATTACAATTATGCCGACAGATACGGTAATCTTTGCAAGTTCAGCTATTCCAGGAAATACATTATCTATAAACAAGAATATTGATTTATTATCAAAACTTGGTGCTAATGTTATTACATCAAGTGTTAATAATGTACATACATCAGGTCATGGTTCGAAAGAAGAACAAAAATTAATGTTCAGACTTATTAAACCTAAATATTTCATGCCTATTCACGGTGAGTATAGAATGCAAGTTATTCATGCTCAAACAGCAGCTGAGTGCGATATTCCATTAGAAAATTCATTTATTATGGAAAATGGTGAAGTATTAGCCTTAACTAGTGATAGTGCAAGAATTGCTGGTAAGTTTGATGCATCTGATGTTTATGTTGATGGGCTTGGAATTGGAGACATCGGAAACGTTGTTATTAAAGATAGAAAAGAGCTTTCTGAAGAGGGTGTTATTGTAGTATCTGTCGCAATTGATTTTAAAAACAAAAAACTAATGAACAATCCAGATGTAATTAGTCGTGGATTTGTAAATGTAAATGAATCTACTGAACTATTTGCACAATCTAAAGTAATAATTAAAGAGGCTGTATTAGCTGCATTAGAAAATGAAGAATGTGGTGTTTATCATATAAGACAACAAATATTAGAAGCTTTAGGAGAATTTTTAGAAAGTGAAATAGGAAGAAAACCTGTTATATTACCTACAATATTGGAGGTGTAAATATGAAATACAGAAGTGTATTTGATATTATAGGACCTGTAATGGTAGGTCCATCAAGTTCACATACAGCAGGAGCAGTTCGTATTGGTCTATTTACAAGATATATCTTTGGTGAACAACCAGAAAATGTAAAAATAACATTATATGGTTCATTTAAAGAAACGTATAAAGGGCATGGAACTGACATAGCATTAATAGGTGGATTATTAGGTTATAACACCTCTGATAAACGTATAAGAACGAGTATGGAAGATGCAAAATTAGCAGGAATGGAATTTGAATTTATAGAAAGTGGTATTGAGCATATTCATCCCAATACTGCAAAAATAGAAGTTGAAGCAGGTAGACATAACTTAGATCTTATTGGGAAGTCAATAGGAGGCGGAAAAATGGTTATTTTCGAACTTCTAGGGTTTGATGTAAATTTATCAGGGGATTTTCCTTGTTATTTCATATTTTATAAATTTAAAGATGATACTAAAAAAGATCTTTCAGTAAGAATCGAAGAAATCTTCGGTGATTTAAAAGTAAGTGAGAAGTATTCTAGCTCTATTTTAGAGGGAATAAACTTATTAGTAGTAGAGTCACAAAAAGAATTAACTGAAGATAAGATTAAAAAATTAACTGAACTAGAGTATATTAATGAAGTAAAATTTGCAGATAGATTGTAGAGGAAACCAGATGTTTACTAGTTTAGAAGAGATTGTTAGAAAATCAAAATTAGAAAATAAACCAGTTTCAGAATTAATGATTGAACAAGAAATTGAATTAAATGGTGTTACACGTTCTGCAGTTGAAAAATTGATGAAAAGAAATCTTAATGTAATGATGCAAGCTGTTGAAGAAGGTTTGGCAGGAGTTAGTTCTAAGACAGGACTTACTGGAGGAGATGCCAAGAAGCTTCAAGAATATATAGATAGTGGTAAATCAATTACAGGTAGCGATTTTTTAAACGGAGTTGCAGCAGCAATTGCAACTAATGAGGTGAATGCCTCGTTAGGTTTAATTTGTGCAACTCCTACTGCGGGTTCGGCTGGAGTTCTTCCAGGTTGTATACATGCATTAAAACAAAAATTCAATATTGATGAAGAAACGCAATTAAAAATGTTATTTACAGCCGGAGCTTTCGGTTTTGTAGTGGCGAATAATGCTTCTTGCTCTGGTGCAGAAGGTGGTTGTCAGGCAGAAATAGGTTCTGCAAGTGCAATGGCTGCGGCAGCTATTGTAGAGGCAATGGGCGGAGATGCTGAGATGAGTGCCCATGCATTTGCCATAGCATTAAAAAATATGCTTGGTCTTGTATGTGATCCTGTAGCAGGATTGGTGGAAGTTCCTTGCGTGAAAAGAAATGCTGCCGGTGCTTCAACAGCACTTATGGCTGCTGACTTAGCCTTGGCAGGTATAAAGAGTAGAATACCTGCGGATGAAGTACTAGAAGCAATGTATAAAATAGGATTAGAAATGTCCACAACATTAAAAGAGACTGCTAGAGGTGGTCTTGCAATCACAAAAACTGGAGAAAAATATAGGAGTTTATTATTCGGTAATGATTAATATTTTAGAAAAATCAGTAGGAACTATAAAAGGTGTTGGAAAGAAATATTTACAAACTTTGAACGAACTAGAAATTTATACTATTCGTGATATTTTGTATAATATTCCTTATAGAGTATCTAGTTCTACTGATTTTTCTTCTTCTGTTAAGGATAATGAAAAAGTTATAACGACTGGAAAGGTAGAAACTAGGGTAAGTACTCAATTTTATGGAAATCGAAGAAGCAGATCTTTTTTTACTTTATTAACAGCTTCTGGTAGTATTAAAATCGTCTTTTTTAATCAACATTACTTGAAAAAAAACCTTGTTGAAGGTAAGGATGTAGTTGTAAAAGGTACGTATAATGCTGCGAATAATACAATAACAGCTTCGAGCGTAAGTTTTAATGTTGTTGATGAAAAGCCTAAAGGTGATAGTATAGAAGTTTTTTATCACTTAAAACAAGGTATTACACAGAAGAAATTTACAAAACTTGTTGAAGAATCGTTTAATATGATAGATGGTGAAAATGTTATCTTAGATTTAGTTCCTGAAAATTTTAAAGGAATTTGGAAATTAGATAAGATTTTATATACGCTACACTACCCAAAAAATTCTGAGGAATTTGATAAAGCAAAGAAGATGTTTGCTTTTCATGAGTTGTTTAATTACCAGTTAAAATTACAGCTTCAAAATATCAACAGTAGGATAGAGGATACTAGATATTGTGTTGGAGTAAACAGCAAAGATATCGATGATTTTAAGAATAGTTTACCTTTTACGCTAACAGGAGCTCAAAGTCGTGTTATTGATGAAATAATAGAAGATTTAAATAATCCTTATAAGATGGATAGATTATTGCAGGGGGATGTTGGTAGTGGTAAAACTGCTGTAGCAGCAGCAACGTTATATGCAACGATAAAAGCAGGTTATCAGACAGCAATTATGGCGCCAACTGAGATATTAGCAAATCAGCATTTTGAAACATTTTTCGAGTTTTTTAAAGATTTGAATATTTCTGTGGCGTTGCTAACGAGCAGTACTCCAAAAAAAGAAAGGAATACTATTTTAAGTCTACTTGAGGTTGGTGAGATAGAATTATTAATTGGAACACATTCTTTAATTCAAGAAGATGTAAAATTCAATAATTTAAAATATGTAATTACAGATGAACAGCATCGTTTCGGCGTTAAACAACGTCAATTATTAAGTAACAAAGGGGAAGCTGTTAACTCACTAATGATGACTGCAACTCCAATACCGAGAAGTTTGGCAATTACTTTGATTACTGATATTAAAGTATCTACAATAGATGAACTACCGGCTGGTAGAAAGAAGGTTCAGACATATAAAGCTACAAATAAGAGCTTTTATAAAGTTCTAGATAATATTCGTATGGAGCTCGATAATGGAAGGCAAGGTTATGTAGTCTGTCCATTGATTGAAGAATCCGAGAAGATGGATCTTCAAAATGTAGAGGAAACGTACGAAAATATTAAAAATTATCTACCAGATGATTATAAAATTGCAATATTACATGGTAAAATGAATAATAAGGAAAAAGATGCAATTGTAGAGAGATTTCTAAATAAAGAAATACATATACTTATCTCTACTACGGTAATTGAAGTTGGGGTGAATGTTCCAAATGCTACATTTATGATTATTGTAGATGCTCATCGTTTTGGACTTGCGACACTACATCAGCTAAGAGGTCGAGTAGGAAGAAGTAAGTTTCAGTCTTATTGTATATTAGTAACTGATTCGAAAAGTGAACGTATAGATATAATGTGTTTAGAAAATGATGGTTTCAAAATTGCAGAATTCGACTTAAAACAACGTGGACCAGGTGACTTTTTTGGTACAAAGCAAAGTGGTGTACCGAGTTTTAAAGTTGCTGATTTAATTAACGATGTTGATTTAATGTACTTAGCGAAAAAATTAGCGGTGAAAATAATAGAAGTAACCGATAATAAAGAAAGATTATTGCAGTATGTTGGATTAGAAGAAACGATAATATAGGAGGATACAATGAATAAAAAGTTAAAAAATACTCTTTTGAATATTCTTATCGTAGTACTGTTATGTACATCGGTGGTGTTAATATTTAAAAATCAAATTAGAGAATATTTAACAGGAAATGCCAATGATAAGATTATTACAGCTTATAAAAATAATAAAGGTGAAGTAGACATCCCGTGGTGGCAAAAAATGTTTACGGATAATGAGTCAAAAATTAAATTAACTGACTCAATGTTAGGAATTTTAAAAATTGATAGTGTAGATATAGAAGAACCAATCTTCCAAGATGTTACTGAAATCAATTTAATTAATGGAGTAGCAACATCTCAAGAACCTTCGCATTTAGATGCACAAAATGTTGTTATCGCAGGACACAGTGTGCAAGGTGTAGGAATAAGATTTAATAACTTAACAAAAATTAAAAATGGTGCTAAAATTCAAATTATTTCAAAAGATAAATTGCGTACATATGAAGTAAATAAACTTTATGATGTAGTACCAACGCAAGTTGAAATTTTAGAACAACATGAAAACGAACCGAAAATATTAAAATTATTCACTTGCGATAACTTTAATCCACAAACAGGTGAATGGGAAAGTCGTTTTGTAGTAGAGGCTAAATTAATAGGAGAAGAAAGTGCATAATATTATGAAAATAGGTATTGATATACTAGGAGTAGATGAGCCTGGTAGAATTATTAATTTTGTTAATAGCTATAAAGATGAAGAGGTAGAACTTTATGTTTATGGGCTTGAAGAAAACTTAAACAAAATAACTAAAACAGAAAATATTGTTAAGAATGTTTGTACTGAAGAGGTGTTGATGTCTGATGATGCAGCACGTGTTCATAGAAAGAAAAAAGATGCTTCAATGATAAGAATGTTGGCTGATTTAAATAATGATGTCATCGATGTAGCAATTTCTGGTGGAAGTACTGGTGCTTTTATGGCTAGTTCGTTATTTATGTTAGGACGTATTGAAGGTATCTCTAAACCAGGGTTGGCTTCATTATTACCGACAAGATCAGAACATAAGTTCTTATTTACAGATTTAGGTGCAAATGTAGAAGCTAAACCAGATGACTTAGTAAATTATGCTAAACTTGGTCAATTATATATGAAATATATCTATAATATTGAAACACCTTCGGTAGCATTACTTAATGTTGGTATTGAAGAATCAAAAGGTAATAAAGTATATAAAGAGGCTCATAAGTTACTTAAAGAAGAAATTACTAACTTTAAAGGAAATATAGAAGCAAGAGAAATCCTTGAACATAAATATGATATAGTTATTGCTGATGGATTTGCTGGAAATATTTTATTGAAATCTATAGAAGGTGTGGCGAGTTCTTTAGGAAAAATGATTAAGGGTATCTTCTTAGAAAACTTTATAACAAAAATTTCTGCTTTATTAGTAAAAAAAGGAATCGCAGCATTTAAGAAAAAATTTGACTATAGTGAATACGGTGGAGCCTTCTTATTAGGGATAAAAAAACCAAGTATAAAAATTCATGGTTCAGCTGATGAAAATGCACTATATTATGCAGTTCAACAAGCAAAACAAATACACAAAACAAAACTTTATGGTATAATGATAGAAACGATGGAAAAAGGAGAAACAAATTAATGGCAATTTTCGAAGAAGTAAAAGAAATTATTACTAAGTATATTAAAATAGATGCGGATAAAATTACTTTAGAATCAAGATTAAATGAAGATCTTGATGCTGATTCAATTGATGTTGCTGATGTAGTAATGGATATTGAAGAAAAATATGGATTTGAATTTTCTGATGAAGATGCAGAAAACATCGTTCAAATCAAAGACTTAGTAAAAGTTATCGAAGAAAGAAAATAAAAAATTAATAAGTTGCTAGAGTTTTACGGCATGTAAAGCTCTAGTTTTATTTTGTTTTTTTTTAAATAACAAGAAAATTTTTTAACTAGTTATAAGTTACGTATGATAAGATAATTCACAATATTATTTATATCATATATAATTTACCTATTTAGCTTTTAACTGGTTATAAAATATGATATAATTTATAAGAAAATAAATAAAAAGGAGAATAGTTTATATATGGAAATGTTATTTAAACTATTGGCTGAACACGTATATATAATATTATTTGTTTCGCTTATCTTGGAATTTGCGGCTTTACCATTGCCAGGTGAGACGATGATGGTTGTAGCTGGTATAATGGCATATAATGGTCATGGTAGTTATATAGGGATGATTATTGCGAGTGCCCTAGGAACGGTAATAGGAATGCAATTTTCTTACGAAATAGGTAGAAGATTAGGAACAAAGGCAGTTGATAAATATGGTGTGTATATTGGACTTACACCATATAGAATGATGAAAGCAGCGGAATTTTTCAATAAGTTCGGTAATATAGTAATAGTAATAGCGTACTTTTTACCAGGTGTTAGACATATACTTGGATATTTTTCTGGGATTTCACGTATAGATGCCAAAAAATTTCATATATATTCAACAATTGGTGGAGTATTCTGGGTGGTTGTGTTTATAACTCTAGGTTATGTATTGGGACCAAGTGCTCCTCATGCGTTTAAATTAATGCACAAATATGGAATGATGTTATTTATTTTAGGTATTGCAGCATTATTTATCTACTTAATTTATAAAAAATTAGGCGCAAAAGATTTTGCTGTATATTTTAGAAAAAGAATGAAATATCTACTAGTTCTGTTATTGATAGATGCTGCTGTTTTAGTTAAGTTTGTAGTGTTAGATGAAAGAACAAATCCGAAATTTAAATCAGATATTATTTTTTGTTGCTTAGGATTTTTAGCATTTGTGGCATTTTTATTATATCTAAGGGTATTGTTAAAACATGATACGACTGAAAAATTACTTGTAGTAGTCGATTATCAAAAGGACTTTGTAGATGGTGCTTTAGGATTTGAAACAGCAGAACAACTTGATCAAGTAATAGTTAACAAAATTGAAGAGTATTTAAAAGCTGGTCAAGATGTAATCTTCACAAAAGATACTCACTATACTAATTATCTGACAACTCGAGAAGGTAAACATTTACCGATTGAGCACTGTATAATTGATAGCGAAGGTCATAATCTCTATGGAAAAGTAGCTGGATATGAAAAACAAGCTAAGAAAGTATTTAATAAAACTTCTTTTGGAAGCATAGACCTAGCGAAATTCATCTCACGCAGTGACTATAAAGAAGTAGAGTTTTGTGGACTAGTTTCAAATATTTGTGTATTAAGTAATATCATTATGACACAAACTTATAATGAAAAAGTAGAAATAATAGTGGATTTAAATGCTACTAAAGGATTAAGTGAAGAGGTTAATTCATCATTTAAAACATATTTGCAAAATTTAACAGTGAATGTAAAAGAATAAGATAAAATATGAATCATTTTCCGAACGTTAAGAAGATGATTCATATTTTTTTTTATTTTTTCATTGGAAAATTAGTGAAGTTTATGGTAAACTAATGTATAAAATGAGGAAAGAAGGGGCAATTGTGAATTATTTATTAGTATCACCAAATTTTCCAACTTCACAGGAAAATTTTGCAAGAAAGTTGGTCGAAAAAGGAGTTAAAGTCTTAGGAATAGGTAGTGAAAGTTATGATAATCTTTCAAATGATTTAAAAAATACTTTAACTGAATATTACAAAGTAAATGATTTAGAAAATTATGAAGAAGTATTAAGAGGAGTAGCGTTCTTAATATATAAACACGGTGTTATAGATAGGGTTGAGTCTAACAATGAGTATTGGTTGACGCTGGATTCAATAATACGAGAACAATTTAATATCCCAGGAGTAAAATCTAAAAATTTAGATTTTACAAAATATAAATCGAAAATGAAAGAAAGATTTATAAAAGCTAAAGTACCAGTTGCTAAGGGGAAAGCAGTAAAAACAATTATAGAACTTGAAAATGTGATAAAAGATATTAAATTACCAGTTATAGCTAAGCCTGATAATGGTGTAGGAGCAAATAATACTTATAAACTTTTATCAGAAAAAGATGTAGAAAACTTTAAAAAACAGTGGAATCAAGATATTGTGTACTTTATTGAGAGTTATGTGGACAATGGTGTCCTTTGTACGTATGATGGTCTAATTGATTCTAAAGGAGAAGTTGTATTTGAGACAAGCTTTTACTATACAAAGCCCACATTAGATTTATTAAACGATAGCCTAGATTATGGAAATATAATTTCTAAAGAAATTGATCCTAAACTAAAAGAATATGGTAGAAATATTGTTAAAGAATTTGGAATGAAGGAAAGGTTCTTCCATATCGAATTTTTCAAATTACCTAATAACGATTATATTGCGTTAGAATATAATAATCGAATTGCGGGTGGATATACAGTTGATTTATATAACCATACTTATGAATGTGATTTATTTGAGATGTATGCTGATATTGTAGTTGGTAATTCGCCGAAAAAAGTGCAGAATAACTATAATGGTATTGCTTTGTCAAGACGTGATAAATATACTTATAAATATTCTAATGAAGATATTTATAATAGATATTCTACAGAACTTCGTTTAATTGATAGAGTACCAGGAGTATTTGCAACAGCTATGGGAGAGTGGATGTATATATTAGTAGATGAGAAGATTGAAAAACTTAGCGAAATGATGAATTATATTCATGAAAAAGAAGAATAGGAGGATAATTTGTGAAGAAAAAGATTATTAATGGATTGTTACAAATATTAGGAATTATGATTGTTGGGGCGATAATAGGATATTCTGTCGGTAAGATTGCAGGAGATTCACTTTCGAAAGTGGATACTCCAAATATCATATTGTTATTAATTGCAGGAGTAGTAGTATTCATTTTACAAGTCATAATTCATGAAGCGGGACATTTAGTTTTTGGGTTACTATCAGGATACAAATTTATAAGTTTTAGAGTATTTGATTTCAAAATTATAAAAGATGAACATGGAAAACTTAAAATTAGATTCGAAAGATTAGCTGGGACAGGTGGTCAGTGTCTGATGAGAGCTCCTGAATATGTTGAAGGAAAGTTTAAGTATAAATTATACTTATTAGGTGGAGTAATGTTTAATCTAGTATTTTCTATTGTATTTTGGTTGGTTTTACCAAGTTATTATACATTATTATTTGCCTTGATAGGGTTCGCATTAGCTTTTCTAAACTTGATTCCAATGGGATTCAATGATGGTATGACGTTCTACCACGCTAGTAAAGACGAAACTACTAGATTTGTTTTATACTTACAATTAGAGTACGTATATTATCAAAGTATTGGTAAGAATTTATTAATAGAAAAACCAGAAGTAGTTGAGAAAATAAATTCATTGGAAATAACTAATACAAATTATCTAACTGACTCATTAGAATTTATTAAATTAGATGGACTAGAATATTTCTTTGAGTTTGATGCTTTATATAATGAATCAAGAAAACTATATATTGAAAGAGATGATTTGTTACCAGTTTATAAAGTTGAACTTATGGCATTGTTAGTAAAATTAATAAGTTTAGTGAATCCAGAAGATGAATTGTTGGAAGAACTTATGAATGACAAGAGTTTAAAAGTTCGACTGAAACAAAATAATCCGCAAACGAAGAATATTTTAGCAACATACGAATACGGTGTAAAGTTGGATGATGAAAAAGCTTTAGGATTAATAGCCGAGGCTAGAAAAATAAAAAATAAAGCACCTAATCTATATGTTCAAAATCTAGAAATGAAATATTGCGATTATTTGGAGAATAAAATTTTGAAATAATTATTAGAGGGGCTGACTAAAAAATCCTGAATTTTAACAAAGTGTATATAAGAATTCATATATACATTGGTTTAATGATAACTAAATACGCTTTAGAAAAACTTTTAGATATCTAATAAACAAATATGAAAAGTGACTTAACAAAATCTTGTTTCTTAAGAAATCACGATTTTGTCGAGTCACTCCTTTTTTCAGTTGAAAAACATGTAGAATTTGAGTAAAAAGAACTCTTTTTAATATTTTAAATTAATGTTATTTTACATAATTTAATTATCATTAATATTATTTTTATAATTACTTAAAATGAACTTAAAATTGGTACAACTCACTTGACAAAAGTGTAGAAAGACTTTAAAATTAGTGTTGTATTATTTTAATATATATAATATAAGATTATTTTTTTG
>NZ_CAUQNQ010000041.1:0-12902 GCF_963519265.1 uncultured Gemella sp.
ATAGAATAAAAGAAATATTACCTAAGATGGACAATTTGTATTTAGATATAATTAAATATCTAGAAACATAATTAAGAATTGTTTATTTTAGATAAGGAAATTACTAGCATTTAAAGAAGGAGAATTGGGAGTGACTCAAAAATCGCGATTTCGAAGAAATCGATTTTGTTGAGTCACCCCCGCACAGTTTATTAGATATCTAAAAAGCTTTTAAAAAGCGAATTTAGATATCAATAAACCACTGCGTCTATGAGCTCTTATATAAACTTTGTTAAATTTTAGGACTTTTGGGTCAGCCCCTTCTCCTTTTTTATTAAAATACAATCTAAAACTGGTTTTATCAATGGTTATTGGGAGTGTTTTGTGGTAAACTGTTACTAGTAAACATAGGAGGTATGAAGAATGTTAAAAGCTAATTTTTTAGATGTAGAATTATCTAATCCGTTAATGAATGCATCAGGAGTTCATTGTATGACGACTAAGGAACTAGATGAATTAGCAACTAGTGAAGCTGGGGCATTTGTTACTAAGACTGCCACTCGTAATTATAGAGAGGGAAATCCTGAGCCTAGATATTATGATACTGCTTTAGGAAGTATAAATTCAATGGGATTGCCGAATAATGGTTTAGATTATTATTTAGATTATGTTATTGAACGTCAAAGAGTAGGTGCAAAATTACAGTTTTTATCGGTAACTGGCATGAGTTATGATGAAAATATTGCTCTATTAAAGAAAATTCAAGAGAGTGAATATGAAGGAGTTACTGAGTTTAACTTATCATGTCCAAATGTACCAGGGAAACCTCAGATTGCTTATGATTTTGAACTTACAGACAAATTATTAGCTGAGGTATTCACATTCTTTACAAAACCTATTGGGGTAAAACTACCTCCATATTTCGATATTGCTCATTTTGATGAAATGGCTAAAATTCTTAATAAATATCCTCTTACATATGTGAATAGTGTAAATAGTGTAGGGAATGGTTTATATATTGATTTAGATAAAGAACAAGTAGTTATTAAGCCAAAAGGTGGATTTGGCGGACTAGGTGGAGAATATATTAAACCAACAGCACTAGCTAATGTTCGTGCATTTAGAGAACGCTTGAATCCTAGTATAAAAATTATTGGAACTGGTGGAGTTATAAACGGTAAAGATGTATTTGAACATATTCTATGTGGTGCTGATTTAGTGCAAGTAGGAACAACTCTTCATAAAGAAGGCGTTTCAGTTTTTGCTAGACTAACTAAAGAACTTCAAGAAGTGATGAAAGAAAAAGGATACTCAAGTTTAGATGACTTTAGAGGTAAATTAAAGGTAATAGAATAAATAATTATCATTCATATAGTATAATTTTAAATTAACGATAAAAATATAAAAGAAAAACAGATAACACTTGAAAATCATTTTGAAAATTGTTATTATATATTGTACAGACAAAATATAGCACATATAAAGGCAAGAATATGGCTTGCAAGTTTCTACCATCAGACCGTAAATTTGATGACTATGGGCATTCTTATTATAATGTTATTGGAGTTGGCCCAAAAATCCTAGATTTTAAAAAAGTTTACAAGAAAACTCATAGACGCAGTGGTTTATTGATATCTAAAATCGCTTTATAAAAGCTTTTTAGATATCTAATAAACTGTGCGGGGGTGACTCGACAAAATCGATTTCCCCGAAATCACGATTTTTGAGTCACTCCCAACTATTTGTAGTAGAATTTTAAATCGCCTATAAGTAATTATAGGTGATTTTTTGTATTTATATAGTTATATTTGTCAAAAATAATATATAACTAAGGAGAAAAGAATCTTGAAAACTTTTATTTTAAGTTTACAGCACGTACTAGCAATGTACGCAGGAGCGGTAATTGTACCGATAATTGTTGCTGGAGGTCTAGGTCTTTCAGCAGAACAAACAACTTATTTAGTGTCAGTTGATATTTTTATGTGTGGGATTGCTACATTTTTACAAGTGTATAAAGGGAAATTTACAGGAATTGGGTTACCGGTTGTTCTTGGATGTACTTTCACAGCAGTAGCGCCGATGATAGCAATTGGTAATAGTGCAGGATTAGCAACCATGTATGGAGCAATTTTTGTTTCTGGATTAGTTGTAGTTCTTATAGCACCATTTTTTGCTAAAGTTGCAAAATTATTCCCGCCAGTTGTTACTGGTAGTGTTGTAACAATTATAGGTATTACATTAGTACCAGTTGCGATGAATTATATTGCAGGAGGACAAGGATCGAAAGATTTTGGTAATCCTAAAAATATCGTATTGGCGTGTATTACGCTTGCAATTATTTTAGTAATTTATAAATTTACAACTGGTTTTATACACTCTATAGCAATATTATTAGGTTTAGTATCAGGAACTGTTATTGCTAGTTTTATGGGAATGGTAAGTTTAACAGAAGTGTCTCAAGCTGGGTGGTATCAACATCCAACACCATTTAAATTTACAGGTTTTGAATTTAATATTAGTGCAATTTTAACATTTACAATCGTTGGTATTGTAAGTATGATAGAGTCAACAGGAGTGTATTATGCCCTAGGAAATATTTGTAATCAAGAAGTAAAAGAGCCTGACTTAAGAAGAGGTTACTTGGCAGAAGGTTTAGCTGTTATGATAGGATCTTTAGTTAATGCTTTTCCGTATACAACATATTCTCAAAACGTAGGACTTGTTCAAATTTCTGGTGTTAAAAGTAAAAAAGTTATGTATGTTATGGTTCTATTATTATTGGTATTTGGATATATACCTAAAATAGGAGCTTTAGCAACAATTGTACCTCAACCAGTACTAGGTGGGGCAATGATTAGTATGTTTGGTATGGTACTTGCGTATGGTGTGAAAATGTTAGGAAATACTGATTTTGCTAAACAAGAAAATCTTATGATTATTGCTTGTTCTGTTGGTTTAGGATTAGGTGTGACAACGGTTCCTACTGCATTTTCTCAACTACCAAGTTTTGTTCGTATGTTTACTGATAGTGGAATTGTTTTAGGAACAGTTGTAGCAATCGTAATGAATTTAATCTTTAATAGGAAATCAAAATTAAAAAGGGCTCTAACCCAAAAGGCCTAAAACTTAACAAAGTTCATATGATAATTCATAGACGCAGTGGTTTATTGATATCTAAATTCGCTTTATAAAAGCTTTTTAGATATCTAATAAACTGTGCGGGGGTGACTCGACAAAATCTTGTTTCTTAAGAAATCGCGATTTTTGAGTCACTCCCATAGAGATAAGTATTTTTAATCAAGGTATTTTTATTAGAAAATAGAATTATAAAGGATGACTTAATAATATAGATTTTTATAAAATCATAATATTGTAGTCGTTCTTTTTTATCTGTATATGCCGAAAAATCAATGTTTTTTATATACAAAATATTCCATATGTAGTATAATTTAGTAAAGGTCAATTTTAGTCAATAAAGGAGGTGCCCTTATTATGAATAATAATATGACAGATATACTTGAACAATATATTAAGAGCTTATTTAATGAAGCTACAGAAGATCATATAATTATAAAAAGAAGTAATGTCGCACAAAAATTTGACTGTGTACCATCTCAATTAAATTATGTTATAAAAACTAGATTTACACCAGAACACGGCTTTATTATTGAAAGTAAACGTGGTGGTGGAGGATTTATCAGAATTACAAAAATAACCCTTCACGCAAATAAAGACTATATAGATTATTTAATTGAGACTGTAGATAATGAAACAATAGAGGTAGATGAAGCTGTAAGACTAGCTAAAATACTACTTGAAAAAGATTATATAGATAAATTTGACTACAATCATTTTATAGATAGTGTTGAAGTGATTACATCTGTTCATAATCAATTTTTAAATCATGTTGATGAGGATAGTGTTGAAGAAATGATTCGTCAAACAAAATCGAATTTAAAGGATTTAACTGTAAGATTTTTAACAAATATAAAATATAATAAGAGGGGATAAGGTTATGTACATAAGATTTAATGAAACGGCGCTTATGGTGCTAACTACAGCGAAGGAAGAAGCAAATGATTTTGGAGTTAAAGCTGTAGGAACAGAACATTTATTATTAGCTATGTTAAGTATGAATAATACATTGGGATGCAAAATACTAAATAAAAATGGTGTATATTATGATGATTTTAGAAAAAGTGTAGTAGATTTTTATGAAACAGAATTAGAAGGTACTGATTTTTATCGTAATGTTTTAATGAAGATAGATTATACTAATGGAGCGGTTAGAACTATAGAAAATAGTCAAAGGGTTGCTGATGGCACGTCTAGCTTTGTCGTTACGAGTGAACATTTATTATTATCTTTATTAGAAGAAGAAACTGGAACAGCAGTTCGTTTATTAACTGATAAATTAGGTGCAAATGTTGATCAGATAATTGATGAATTATCTGACTTATTGAAAAAAAGTCAAAGTCTGATTTCTAAATTATATGAAGGTTTCAAAAAAATGGAAGCAGCTGAAGACAGTTCAGCTAAAACTACGACATTGAATTCATTAGCAAAAGATCTTACAAAAGATGCATTTAATAATAAATTAGATCCAGTTATAGCCCGTGATAAAGAAATCACACGTATGATTGAAATATTAAATAGACGTACTAAGAATAACCCGGTGCTAATTGGAGAACCTGGGGTTGGGAAAACGGCAATTGTAGAAGGTTTAGCAGAGAGGATAGTCTCTCAAAATGTACCTAGTAACTTATTAGGTAAGAGAGTAATGGTACTAGATATGGGAACATTAGTTGCCGGAACTAAGTATCGTGGTGAATTTGAAGAAAGACTAAAAAATATTATCGCTGAAATTGAAGATGCAGGGGATATAATATTATTTATAGATGAAATTCATACAATTATCGGTGCAGGTGGAACAGAAGGAAGTGCAGATGCATCAAATATTCTAAAGCCAGCCTTATCACGTGGTTTGATTCAATGTATTGGTGCTACAACAACAGAAGAATATAGAAAATATTTTGAAAAGGATGCTGCTTTAGAACGCCGATTCCAACCAATCAAAGTAGAAGAACCGAGCACTGAAGATTCTATTAAGATTCTTGATGGACTACGTCATAAATATGAAGAACACCATGATGTAGAAATTTTAGATGAAGCTATTGAGTCAGCTGTAAAACTAAGTACAGCATATATTACGGATAGATGTCTACCTGATAAGGCGATTGATCTTATTGATGAAGCTTGTTCTAAAGTTAAATTAAGATTTTATAAATCACCAGAAAAATTAAAAGAATACGAAGAAGAACTAAACCGTTTAAATAAAGAAAAAGATAGAGCGGTAATTAATCAAGAGTTTGAAATAGCCGCTAAAAAACGTGATGAAGCTAATAAAGTAATTAATAAAATTGAAGAATTTAAGATTTCTTGGCAAGATAGCTTATCAAAAGATAAAATTAAGATTAGTGCTGATAACGTAGCAGAAGTACTTGCGGCTTGGACTGGAGTTCCAGTAACTAAATTAACGGAAACAGAAAGTGAACGACTTCTGAAATTAGAAGAGATATTACACAAACGAGTTATCGGTCAAAATGAAGCTGTAGTAAGTTTAGCTAAGGCAGTTAGAAGAGCAAGAAGCGGATTTAAAGCGCCGAATAGACCAATTGGAAGCTTTATTTTCTTAGGACCTACAGGGGTAGGTAAGACAGAACTTGCGAAAAGTTTATCAGAAGCCTTATTTAGCTCGGAAGATAATATGATTCGTATAGATATGAGTGAGTATATGGAGCCACATTCAATTAGTAGATTAGTTGGTGCGCCTCCAGGGTATGTTGGTCATGAAGAAGCGGGACAATTATCAGAACAAGTTCGTCAAAAGCCATATTCTGTAGTACTATTTGATGAAATTGAAAAAGCTCATCCATCAATCTTTAATATACTATTACAAGTTCTGGATGATGGACGTTTAACTGATGCTTCAGGTCGTGTGGTAGATTTCAAAAATACTATTATCATCATGACTTCAAATGTTGGGGTAAGTGAATTAAATGATCAAAAATTCGTAGGATTTGGTGGAAGTGAATCAATAAAAAATGATTACAAAAATGTTCAAAATACTATGATGGAAGCATTGAAAAAACAATATCGTCCTGAGTTTTTAAATAGAATAGATGATATTATTGTCTTCAAGACTCTTGAAAAAGAAGAATTAGAAAAAATCTCTGAGTTATTAATAGATGGTTTATCTAAGAGATTAGAAGATAGAAACATTACTATTAAACTTACGAAAAAAGCTATGGCTAAAATCGTTGAAGATGGTAGTATAAAAGAGTACGGTGCACGTCCATTAAAACGTAGTATTCAAAAAAATATCGAAGATTTACTAAGTGAAGAATTATTAAGAAATCCTGAATTATCTGGAACTATTAATATTGACTATAAAAATGATGAGTTTGTTGTAAAGAAAACTAAGAGGTAGCTATGGCAAAGGTAAATGTTAAGTATGAATGCAATGCCTGTGGTTATCAAAGTTTGAAATATATGGGTAGATGCCCAAACTGTAAAAAGTGGGCATCTATGGAGGAAGTAGTTGAGGCAAAAAAAGCTACGAAGCACACAGAATTTGAAGTAAAAACAAATGATACAGAACGTGTAGAAGCTGGGAAATTAAAATCAGTTTCTACACAGGATGTACCTCGAACTCTTACCGATAGTGGAGAACTTAATAGAGTTCTAGGAGGAGGAGTTGTAGGTGGTTCATTAGTTCTTCTAGGAGGAGATCCTGGAATTGGGAAATCTACATTACTTCTTCAAATATCAGCATATCTTGCAAAAGAACATGATGTCCTATATGTTACTGGTGAGGAATCTGTCAGACAGGTAAAAATAAGAGCTGATAGATTAAAAAATGACACTGATGAACTTTTTGTGTATGCACAAACTGATTTAAATTTAATTTATCAAGTAGTAAAAAAAATAAAACCACAGTTTTTAGTCATCGACTCAATTCAAACAATTTATAATCCTAATATGGAAAATTCGCCAGGGAGTATTACACAGGTTAGAGAATGTACACAGCAACTTATGAAGATTGCAAAAAGTTTAAATATTGCAATTTTTATTGTTGGTCATGTTACTAAGGAAGGAACTATTGCAGGACCACGTATGCTTGAGCATATGGTTGATACTGTGCTGTATTTTGAAGGGGAAGGTCAGCACAGTTATAGAATTCTTAGGGCGGTGAAAAATCGTTTTGGTTCTACGAATGAAATTGGAATTTTTGAGATGAAACATAGTGGGCTAGAAGATTTAGCTAATCCTTCGCAGATGTTCTTAGAAGAACGTAGTAAAAACCTTGCTGGAGCAACTATAATAAGTACTATGGAAGGTAGTAGACCACTTCTTGTAGAAATACAATCATTAACAACACCAACAGCTTTTAATAATCCGCGAAGAATTTCGACTGGATTAGAATATAATAAGTTAATATTATTAATGGCTGTCTTAGAGAAGAAGGCTGGTTATTTACTTCAACAACAAGACGTCTATGTGAAAGTATCTGGTGGTGTTAAGATTGATGATCCTGCTGTAGACCTAGGAGTAGTTATGGCGGTAGCGTCAAGCTTTAAAGACATAGCAGTTGATATGAACGATTGTTTCATTGGTGAAGTTGGACTAACTGGTGAAGTTAGAAGAGTTAGTAGAATCGAACAAAGGATTAATGAGGCGAAAAAACATGGATTTAAACGCGTAATAGTTCCAGTTGGAAATATGAAAAATTCTGATTTCCCAGAAGGAATTGAAATAATACCGGTAAAAGATATACGAGAGTGCTTAGATATAGCATTTGGTAATGTATTTTAATAAAAATTAGAGATGAATAGTTGAGAATCGATATGATTTTCCTATTCATCTTTTTGTATTATAATTTTAATCTATGAAGAATTCCAAAAGATATCAAATAAATTTATCTTGAAGTTAGAAGGAATATACTTTTTTAGTTTTTTATTTTATAGTGATTAAGTAGTTTTGTAAATAATAAAATTAAAAAAAATAATATTTGGAGTATATTAAAATAATTTTGTTGATTAATATTTTAGTTGATTATTGCAGATTATTATTATTATTATTATTATGGGCGACTTGACATATCTATTTATATAAAAAAATATAAGTATTTAAAATGAAAATAAGAAAATCTGTTTGAAGTGTTGGTGTCAATGGTTTTGATAGTATAAAATTTTATGGTAGAATATAAAGTAAATTTTAATTTATTTGACTATAGTCAAAGAATATAGCAAAAGGAGAAACCTAAATGGTCGGAAAAAACAACATAAAAAAACAATACGAACGCCGTGGTGAAAAAGTAGAAACATATTCCATAAAAAAGTTCAAAGTAGGAGCAGCGAGTGTTCTAATTGGGGTAGGTATATTTTTCGGAGCTGGTGTTGTAGAAGCTAGTGATAATGGTACTCAAGCACGAGAAGCTACTAATAGTCCAGATGAAGGAGTGGATACTGCTAATATCGTTTCAGAGAATTCTGTAAAACCAGCAGCTAATAAAATTGAAAATACTCATGAGAAAGTAGCTACAGCAGTTGCAGAAAAGTTAGTAGTTCAATCAGGTGAAAATAGTCAAGAGGAAGGTACAACAAAAGAAGTTGACAAGTCGCTTCTTAATAAAAAAATCGAAGAATTAAAAGCTCAACTAGAAAGAGTAAAAAATAATACTAAACAAAAATCACTGATAGATGAAGCAACTAAAAAGCTTGAATCAGCAGAAACATTATTTGAAAACAATTCTACGCAGGAAGAAGTAGATGCTAAAACAAAAGAGATTAGTTCTTTTATGACTATCTTAAAATCAATTAAAGCTGTGGAAACATCTAAAGAAAACAAAAATCAAGATAGCCGTAATGGTAAAAAAATAGAAGAAGGAACTGGCTTCCGTACAGGGGTGACAGACCAAGCTTTGACAGGGTCAATTCATTTTGATACATCAAAAGGACCAACAGAAAAACGAATTCCGGTAGCAAATAATGGAATGGGTGAACGTGTTATTAATATGGCGATTACTTATTCAGCTTCTTCAAATGATACAGTTACAGATGGTAAAGTACGTGTAACTATTCCAAAGGCTTTTCTTCATTCTAACAAAAAACCAGTATTTACAAATTCATCTTTTGTTAAAAGTACAGATGACCGTTCTACAGCTACTGATTATGTTTATGATTTAAATTTAAATCCAATGTCGGGTGGATCTGTTGCGGAAAGTTTATTAAAACTTTATGTAGGAACATCTATAAAGAATGCACCATCAAAAGATGATTCACTACCAGTGAAGACAGAGTTTATCAGTGGTGAAAATGTCTTATCTACAAAAACAGCAACAGCTACTTTTGATTACTTATCAGAAATTATTTATCGAGAAAACGATACAAGAGAAAAATTAGTGAAAAATTATTTACCACAGGAACAACGTGAATACAAACTCGGTTCTGTTGTTGATGGTAAGTTAACTCCTGTAAAAACTCCTTTTAGAATTCCATTAATTATGACAAATGATCGATTCTTCAATAATAGAGAAGCTGATGAGTTTAATCAAAATGGTAATGGTCGATTAACAAGTTATGATTATACAATTAGTGGAATTCCAGAGTTTTTAGAATTAGATCCTACTTCGCCTAAGAATTCAAAATGGACATTAGAAAATGGAGTAGCTACATTACATCCGGATCAAACTCGTGGAATTGACCAAATGTTATACTATGCAGGTCCTGTATTAAGATTAAAAGAGGGAGCCTTAAGTACCCCTGAAGAAATTGCAAAAGTTATTGAGACTAATGGAACAAAAGGTTATAGTGCTAAAATTGTTTATAATGCTGTAGGTCATAGACCAGACGGTTCATCATTCATGCAATCTCTAGAAAATCCAGATGGTTTTAGAATCTATGCAGGTGATGGAGCTCCTGCAATTGGAATGATGGAAGATCGTATTAATGCAACTACAGATCAAAGGTTATTCTCAAATGCCAGTAATGTAGATACATTCGGAACGACTTATAGACTTCCATTAAATAATTTAAAAACTGATGGAGGAACGTTACCAAGTCAATATTTAAGCTATTTTATTCCTAAAGATCAAGAAGGAAATTACTTTACTAAATTTAAATTAACACAGATTTTTACAAATGAGTCAGAAAATGGAAGTTCTTGGGTAAGAGGATATCATTCAGGATATAAAGATGTCCGTAGTCAATTCAAAGAAAACTTTCAATTATATGGTGTAAATGAAAATAATCAAGCCGAATTAATTAAAGATTATACAACTATTGATGAATTATTTAATGAGACTATTATAAATTCAGATAAAAGATATCATCATTTAATTTTAAAAACCCCTGGAATTGTTGATGAAGTACAAGATAAAGGGCAAGCCTCTAAAACAATTCTTGGACTAACATCAGATTTAGATGTAACGGTAGGTACTTGGAAAGAAAAAGCAAAAGATCCAACTATTCAACGTTATGAAAATAAAATTTCTCAAGTTTTATCTGCTAGTAATACGATTGAGAGTGCTATTGCTACTGAACGACCAAATACTGGTAGTAGTACCCCTGCTGTTCATACTAAAAAACCAACAACTTTAAGTTTAGGAATGCAACAAATTGGAGACCAAGAGTTAACAAAAGATAACTTAACAAGAGGAAAGAATATACCAATTGCAGTTCAATATACAGCAACAGATTATTTTAAATTAGCAGAATCTGAAAAAAATGGTATTAAAGTTTATGATTTAGATAAGCTAGATTCCAATATTAATAAAACAAGTGTAATGTTACTAGCTGATCCAAAGCTACCTTTAAAAGATTTCAGATTAACTGCTGATAATCGCTTATTATCGAAAAACACCTTATATTTTGGTGGGGTAAATGGTAGTGCTGCAAAAGATGCCTATAATCAGATTAAAGAATCTTATGATACTGTTAATCCAACACGTATTATTGAAAATTATAAGGGAACAGGTAAGCGCGCTTATATTTTTGAATCAAAAGATTTAGGGTTATCTAGTTATGATTTAAATAGAGATGGATGGATTAAAGGTGGAACATATAATCCAGTAGCACTGACTTTTGAAGTAGAAAATAATGGTCAAATCGAAAGTGGAACTTATAATATTGAATCTTACCTTGTATGGAATAGTGATTCTGAAACTTTATTTGGTAATGATCGTTCTTTAAATGCAAATTATGTAGAAGGACATGAACCTGGTTCAACGATTGCAAAATCAAATATTAATGTTACGATGAATAATGTTATTGAGTATTCAACATCATTAACAATATCAAAACCAGGGACAACAGGTACACGTGGAATTATTGATGTGAAGAATGGACAAGAAGTTATTCTAACACCTCAAGTTGAGAACTTAACAGATGCACCTCAAAAAATCAAAGAAGCAGTTGTTTTAATTCCTAAGAGTGAAGCAGTAACGTATTTAGAAGGACCTATTGTGGAGAATTCAGATGAGTATGATGTAGAATATACGACATCAACTGCGACTGACAAAACTACAGGAACTTATGTAACTGCAGATAAAATCACAAATTGGAAAGATGTTACTGCTGTTAAATATGTATTTAAAAAAGATTATACTGTAACAAAAGAACATGCCTTTACGCATAACTTTAATCTTAGAGTTGATGCTGATAATCCAAACTTTGTAGAAAGTACATCGCAAATTTTCTTGAAGAATAATCAAAATGTATGGTTAGAATCGAATACTGTTGGATTGAGAACAGAAGACACTCGTGGTAAACTAGAAGTTCGTTATATCAATAATAGAAAAGACGATATTCTTCCAAAAATTACTGAAAAAGAATTTGCAGGGCAACCATATACTACGACAAAAGAAGATATTATTCCTCGAGGTACTTGGTCAGGGTTACCGTATTTATTTAAAGAAATCCAAGCTGATTCAGTTTCGGAAACAGGAACTTATGAAAGACAAGTAACGAAAAAAGTTACTTATGTCTATGAGGAAGCAACATTTAAAGAAGAAAGCAAAACGATTACTCGTACAATAAATTATCTTGAAAAGAATAATGAGAGTAATGTAGTTGCTAATCCTGTTGTACAAAATATTACAGTTAAGAGAAAAATTTATACAGGTAAAGAAACCGGGCGAGTGGTAAAAGGGCCATGGGAATATAGAACTGATGCTTATCAACCAAATTGGTCAACAACAAATTCACCTAGAGTAGCTAATTTTGAAGCTCCAGATAGAGAAGTTATTGATAGAGTATTGGTTTCTCAAGATCTAATTAATAATGGGAACGTAGTTGAAAATGTTTATTACGAAAGAATTATGCCTATAGGTGGAGATGTAGTAGCAAAATACGTAATCGAAGGAACAACAACTGAATTAAAACAAGCAACAGATGTTGCTAAGGGATTAAAAGTTGGAAAAGAATATACTTCAACAGCGCCAGCAGCAGGTGAAGAATTAACAGCTAATGATGGGAAAGTTTATGTATATAAAGGACATAAAGGTACATCAGCTGCAGAAACGGGTACAGTTACAGCAGATAAACAAGAAGTTGTTTATGAGTACGCACCAAAAGTAGGTGGAAATGTTATCGCTAAGTACGTTATCAAAGGAACGACAACAGAACTAAAAGCAAGTACAAATGTCTCAACAGGAGCACAAGTGGGAAGTGACTATACAGCAACAGCACCACAAGCAGGAGAAGTACTAAAACAAGGTGAGTTAGAATACGTCCTAGAAGGCAGAAAAGCAGATTCAGCAGCAGAAGCAGGAAAAGTAACAGCGGATACCCAAGAAATCGTCTATGAATACGCACCAAAAGTAGGTGGAAATGTTATCGCTAAGTACGTTATCAAAGGAACGA